>CAZJFO010000023.1:0-10665 GCA_964545465.1 uncultured Neisseria sp. | reverse complement strand
AAGTTTTCATACATTTCAGTTCTACCCTCAATATCATCTGACTTAACTGTCAACATTTCTTGTAATGTGTAAGCAGCTCCATATGCTTCAAGTGCCCACACCTCCATCTCACCGAAACGCTGTCCACCAAACTGAGCTTTACCTCCGAGTGGCTGTTGGGTTACTAATGAGTATGGACCAGTTGAACGAGCATGTACTTTTTCATCAACCAAATGATGTAATCGTAACACATACATATACCCAACTGTAACAGGACGGTCAAAAGGCGTACCAGTTCTGCCATCAAATAACTGCAACTGTCCTGATTCAGGCAAATCTGCTAATCTAAGCATAGTTTTAATCTCTGACTCTTTAGCACCATCAAAAACTGGAGTTGCAAATGGTACACCATGAGATAGATTACCAGCTAATTCAAGTAATTCATCATCAGTAAAGTCTTTAATATTTTCTTGCTTACCTGATACGTTATATACTTTATCAATAAAACTTCTAACTTCTTTAAGGTTGTTATGTTGCCTTACCATAGTTTCAATTTTGGTACCCAAGGTTTTGGCAGCTAAACCAAGATGTACTTCTAGTACCTGACCGATATTCATACGCGATGGAACCCCAATAGGGTTTAGAACTACATCAACAGTTCTCCCATCAGCCATATATGGCATATCTTCAACAGGTAATACTCTAGATATAACACCCTTATTACCATGACGCCCTGCCATCTTGTCTCCTGGTTGTAATCTACGTTTTATAGCTATAAAAACTTTTACCATTTTTATAACGCCATTAGGTAAATCAACACCTTGATAGAGCTTTTCTTTTTGAATTTTGAATTTTGCTTCCAAATCAGCACGTTTTTCTTCAACCGCTTTTTGGATTATAGCTACAGTTGCTGCAACTTCTTCATCGGTTACCTTGATATCAAACCAATCACGTTTGTGTTTAGCTTCATCAAGCAATTCTTGAGTAACTTTACCTTTTTTATGTCCATCTAACTCATGCCCTAAGATTAAATTAGAAACACGATTTAATGCATCAGCCTCAATAATATTGATTTGATCAGTTAAATCCTGACGATATTTCTTAAGGTCTTTTTCGATAATTTCAAGACTTCTAGCATCTTGTTTACTACCATCGCGATTAAATACCTGAACATCAATAACGGTACCTTGCATTCCCACAGGCACACGCAGTGACGTATCTTTAACGTCAGATGCTTTTTCACCAAAAATCGCACGTAATAACTTTTCTTCAGGAGTTAATTGAATTTCGCCCTTAGGAGTTACTTTACCAACCAATACATCACCGGCTTCAACAACAGCTCCAATATGCACCACTCCAGTTTCATCTAACCGAGCTAACTGAGTTTGTGATAAATTTGGAATATCACGAGTTATTTCTTCATCACCTTGCTTCGTTTCACGAGAGACAACTGATAGTTCTTCAATATGAATCGAAGTATATTTATCCGATGCTACTAATTTCTCAGATACTAAAATTGAATCCTCAAAATTATATCCGTTCCATGGCATAAAGGCTACTAATACATTTTGACCAATAGCTAATTCACCTAAGTCAGTAGCAGAGCCATCAGCAATTACATCACCAACATTGATTTTGTCACCAATTTTAACAATTGGTTTTTGATTTAAGCAAGTATTTTGGTTACTGCGGATATATTTAATCAAATTATAAATATCAACACCCAAATCTTTACCTTTGATTTCATTATCATTAACTCTAACGATAATACGGTTACCATCAACATAGTCAACTACACCACCACGTTTTGCAACAACAACAGTTCCTGAGTCAATAGCTGCAACACGCTCCATACCAGTACCAACTAGTGGGCGATCAGCACGTAAGCACGGCACACCTTGACGCTGCATATTTGAGCCCATCAATGCTCGGTTGGCATCATCATGTTCCAAAAATGGAATTAATGAAGCAGCAACAGATACTACTTGATTAGTTGCCACATCCATATAATCAACTGTACTTGAATTAACTAATGTAGTCTCACTTTTTTGACGTGCCGTAATAATATCATCAGCAAAGCCGTTTTTATCATCAAGTTTCGCATTAGCTTGAGCAATAACAAATTTTGCTTCATCAATAGCTGATAAATATTCGATATCTTTTGTTACAACACCTTTTACAACTTTTCTATATGGCGTCTCTAAGAATCCATGTTTGTTAGGACGGGCATATACAGACAATGAATTTATCAATCCAATATTTTGTCCCTCAGGTGTTTCAATTGGACACACACGACCATAATGGGTAACATGTACGTCACGAACTTCAAAACCAGCACGATCCCGCGTTAATCCACCAGGGCCAAGAGCTGAAATACGACGCTTATGCGTAACCTCTGATAATGGGTTAGTGTGATCCATAAACTGTGATAACTGACTAGTAGAGAAGAAATCTTTTAGACTTGAAGTAATTGGTTTTGCACTAATTAATTTATTTGGTAATAAATCTTTTTCTTCTAAAGTTTGTGATAGTTTATCTTTAACTGCCTTATCAATTCTAGATAATCCAACACGAAATTGATTTTCTACTAATTCACCAACACCACGAATACGGCGATTACCCAAATGGTCAATATCATCAATAACGCCACGACCGTTTCTAAGCTCAATTAATATAGCCAACGCAATAACAATATCTTCTCTAATCATTAGGATATTGTCATCTGACTTAAGACTTAACCCATGAGCTAACATTCTATTATACCAATCAGGAGTTTTTGCATCAAGCTCATTTTGATAGGTACGTGAATTAAACTTAAATCTACCCACTTGAGATAAATCATAAGTTTCTGCATTAAAAAAAGTACGAGTAAATACAGTATTTGCGATCTCTTCTGAGTAAGGCTCACCTGGTCGCATCATTTTATAAATTTGATGAATCGCTTCTATCATATTTTGAGCAGTTTCTTTACTGCTTTCCTCATCACGAAGTGTATCAGCAAGATAAGCACCATGCTCTAGATCATTGACATATAAAGTATCAATTGATTTAATACCTGCCTCTAATACTTGTTTGATTAATTCTTCATTAATAATAGCATTTGATTTAGCAATAACTTCACCAGTATCTAGGTCAACTACATCGCTGCCTAATATCCGACCAATTAGATCATCAACAGGAACTTCAATTTCTTTTAGACCTATTTTTTCTAAATCACGGATATTTTTTGTAGTAATCTTTTTATCTTTAACAACAATTAAATTACCTTCTTTATCCGTAATATCAAATTTAGCAACTTCACCTTTTAGGCGAGTAGCAATAATTTTTTTGTAAATTTTACCTTTTTCGATTTGATAATGATCTTTATCGTAGAATATATCCAAAATATCATCATGAGTATAACCAATAGCTTTTAATAGCAATGTTACATTCATTTTTCTACGTTTATCAATCCGAAAATACATTAAATCTTTAGCATCAAACTCTAAATCTAACCAACTACCACGATATGGAATAATACGTGCAGAGTATAATAGTTTATTTGATGAATGGTTTTTTCCACTATCATGTTCAAAATAAACACCTGGCGAACGGTGTAACTGTGACACTACAACTCTTTCATTACCATTGATAATAAAAGAGCAGCTATCAGTCATAAATGGAACTTCACCCATATATACATTTTCGTCTACACTATGTACTATATTCTTATAATCACTCTCACGATCAAATACAGTAAGGCGAACTTTAGCATGTAATTTACCGGAATAAGATATACCACGAAGTAAACATTCGCGAACATCGAATACAGGTTCAGTTACTGAATAACTTACAAAATCTAAACGAATTCCACCATTATTAGATATTATTGGGAAAACATCATTAAACGCCTTTTGCAATCCAGTATTTTTCCGTTTTAGTGGCAAAGTTTGATTTTGCAAAAATTCTTCATATGAATTTTGCTGCATTGCCAACAAATATGGAACATGTAAAGCTGCAGGTTGTTTCGCAAAGCTCTTGCGAATGCGTTTTTTTTCTGTAAAAGAATAGCTCATAGACATAAAAGCTCCAAAGACTAGTAAAATTTGAAAAAGAAAACCGTAATAATCACTTAAATTAAATAATTATTACTCTTTGCTTTTATTAACCCAAGCGAATTTCTCGCTACCGCAGTTTTCTTCATCCCAGCGTAGGCTGGGATCGATGGCTTACCGTCATCCCAGCGTAGGCTCGAATTCATGGCTTACCGTCATCCCAGCGTAGGCTGGGATCCATTAATAAGACTACTTAATCTCTGCTTTCGCACCAGCATCAGTAATTTTCTTAAGAATAGCTTCTGCATCAGCTTTTGAAATACCTTCTTTAAGTACTTTTGGAGCAGCTTCAACAGCATCTTTAGCAGCAGCTAAACCTAAACCAGTAATTTCACGAACAACTTTAATTGCAGCTACTTTGTTAGCACCAGCTTCATTTAAAACCACATCAAATTCAGTTTTTTCTTCAACAACAGCAGCTCCAGCTCCAGCTCCAGGACCAACAGCAACAGCAGCAGCAGCAGAAACACCAAATTTTGTTTCCATTTCTTTTACTAATTCAGATAAATCTAAAACTGACATCTGAGAAATTGCATCAATAATATCTTGTTTGGCAACAGCCATAATCGGACTCCTAATAAATTTTATAAAATAACTGCTTTACGCAGCCTGTTCTTTTTGATCTCTAATTGCAGCAACAACGCGTACGAAGCTTGCAGGAACTTGTAACATAACACCCATAACCATTGACAATAATTCATCACGACTTGGTATGCTAGCTAATTGTTTAATTTCAGATACGTCTAGTAATTTATCATTAAACATCCCAGCGACGATTTTTACGGCTTCATTTTCTTTAGCAAAATCATTGATGATTTTTGCAGCAGCTATAGGGTCTTTAGAGACACTATAAATCAACTGCCCGGTCATCTTTTCAGCTAAAGGCTCAAATACCGTTCCAGTAACTGCTTTTCTTGCTAACGTGTTTTTTAACACATGAAGATAAACACCAGAATTACGCGCGTTTTTACGTACCGTAGTCATCTTGTCAACAGTTACGCCCTGATACTGAGCAATAACAATTGTCTGTGCACCTTCTAGTGCTTCAACTACACCCGCTACAACAGCTTGCTTGATTTCTAGATTTAAGCCCAAGGGCAAAACTCCTATCAAAATTTATTCAATCAGATATGTAAGCACATCTGATTTAGTGGTATCCGTTTGGAAGTCCACTATCTACGCAGGACCCATAAGTGATTAAAACCACTCTAGATATTAAGCTGTAAAACAGCTCCCACGGTCTTAGATAATGGCAAGGCATATTTATTAAATTATGCCCTGCCCCCATATACCAAACAAACTACTTAGAAATAGTTGCTTGATCAATCTTTACGCCAACACCCATAGTACTAGATAAACTAATACGTTTTACGTATTGACCTTTACTACTAGCTGGTTTTGCTTTAATGATAACATCCAAAAGCGCAGCTAAATTTTGTGATAATTTGTCTTCTGTGAATGACGCACGACCAACTGTAGAATGAATAATACCATTTTTGTCTGTACGATATTGAACTTGACCTGCTTTAGCATTTTTAACAGCAGTAGCAACATCAGCTGTAACCGTACCAACCTTAGGATTTGGCATTAAACCACGTGGACCTAATATCTGACCTAAAGTCCCAACGATACGCATAGTATCTGGAGCAGCAATAACGATATCAAAATTCATATTACCTTTTTTAACCTCTTCAGCTAAATCTTCCAAACCAACGATATCAGCACCAGCAGCTTTAGCTGCTTCAGCTTGAGGACCTTGTGCAAATACTGCAACACGTAATGTTTTACCAGTACCATTAGGCAATACAACAGCACCACGTATCATCTGATCAGACTTACGCGGATCAACACCTAGATTAATAGCTATATCGATAGATTCGTCAAATTTGGCAGTTGCCGCACTTTTTACTAGACTAATCGCATCTGATAAAGGATATAATTTATTTCTATCAATTGATGGAAACAGTTTTGTTCTTTTAGTTGTCATCTTAGTTAACCCCTTCCACTTCAAGACCCATACTTCTTGCTGAACCTGCAATAGTTCTAATCGCAGCATCCATATCAGCAGCTGTTAAATCAGGTTCTTTGGTTTTAGCAATCTCTTCAAGTTGAGCACGAGTAACTTTGCCAACCTTGTCTGAATTTGGTTTTGAACTTCCTTTTTGCAATTTAGCTGCTTTTTTAAGCAATATAGTTGCGGGAGGGGTTTTCATTACGAATGTAAAACTCTTATCAGAAAACGCAGTAATAATCACAGGAATAGGCAACCCAGGTTCCATGCTTTGCGTTTTAGCATTAAACTGTTTACAAAATTCCATGATATTAAGCCCGCGCTGACCAAGAGCAGGACCTACAGGAGGTGATGGATTGGCTTTTCCAGCCGGGATCTGTAGCTTAATAAAGCCAATGATTTTTTTTGCCATGATTTTTTAGACACCTTTAAAATGGGTTAAACGTATTTTAAATCAACAACTTAAAACACTCCCCAGTTAAGTTTATATAATTAGAGCTTAGTATTATATCAGATAGAGCTAAATTTTGCAACTACTTATTTAAATCATCTACGTGGATTCCCCGAGTTCAAGTACAAAACCTATTAGTTCAGAGGTTAATTTTATTAAAATTTTAGCACCAGCATCTTGAAAAAATAGAAATTGCCCATACTTATATAGTCTATTCACATTTTTTTAGAGGTAAGCTATGAGCAATAAACAAACAATGAGTTTTCAAACTGAAGTTAAACAACTTCTACAACTAATGATACATTCTTTGTACTCAAACAAAGAGATTTTCCTTCGCGAGTTAGTATCAAACGCATCTGATGCAATTGATAAACTTCGTTTTGAGCAAATCAAAGATCCGAAACTAAATCACGGTCAAGAATTATTTATCGAATTATCTTTTGATAAAGACAAAAAAACGCTCACTCTATCTGATAACGGTATTGGAATGACATATGATGAAGTAATTGAGAATATTGGTACGATTGCCAAATCTGGAACCAAGAAATTCATTGAACAATTGTCCGGAGATGAGAAGAAAGATGCTAACTTAATTGGACAATTTGGAGTTGGGTTTTATTCAGCATTTATCGTTGCTAAAGAAGTTGAATTAATTACACTTAAAGCAGGGTTAAAAAATGACCAAGCTGTATGCTGGATATCTGATGGTAGCGGTGAATTTTCTATCGAAACTGTAAATAAAGAAATTAGTGGAACCACAATTATCCTTCACCTAAAAGATGATAACGATGATCTTTTATCTGATTGGCAACTTAGATCTTTAATTCGTAAATATTCAGATCATATTAACTACCCTATCAAAATGCTAAAAACACCAGAAATGGACAAAGAGGGTAAAGAAGTAGTTGCAGCACCAGAGCTAGAAACAGTTAATAAAGCTAATGCACTTTGGGTTAGAAGCAAAAATGATATTACAGATGAAGAATACAAAGAGTTCTATAAACACATAGCCCATGATTATCATGACCCACTGGTATGGACCCATTCCCGCGTAGAAGGTACTCAAGAATATACGCAACTGTTATACATACCTAGCCAAGCACCATTTGATTTATATGACAATAAACGCCGCTATGGTATCAAATTATATATTAAGCGTGTATTTATTATGGATGATGCTGAGAAATTATTACCCAATTACTTACGTTTTGTTCGCGGCATAATTGACAGCCAAAACCTCCCGCTTAATGTATCTCGTGAGATTCTACAATCATCAAAAGATATTGATGCAATTAGATCTGGAGCAACCAAAAAAGTCTTATCCTTACTAGAGGATATGGCAAAAAATGAGCCTGAAAATTATGCAAAATTCTATAAAGAGTTTGGTAATGTATTAAAAGAAGGTATTATCGAAGATTTTGCTAATAAAGATAGGATTGCTAAACTATTACGCTTTGCAACTACTAACTCAAACTCTAATGAGCCAACAGTTAGCCTTGAAGAATACGTAGCTCGTGCTAGTACTTCACAAGATAAGATTTATTATATAACAGCAGAATCTTATAACGCCGCTAAAAATAGTCCACACTTAGAGATATTTAAACAAAAAAATATCGAAGTGTTATTATTAACGGACAGAATTGATGAGTGGGTAAGCTCTCACATATCTGACTTTGACAAGAAGCAGTTAGTGTCTGTTGCAAGTGCCAATCTTGATCTAGGTAAAGCTGATGAAAAAACAGAAGAAGAGCAAAAAGCAAAAGCTGAAGCTGCAAAACCAGTTTTAGAAAAAATCAAAACTGCTTTAGGGGATAAAATTAAAGATGTTAGTATAACTACTCGTCTAGTTAACTCTCCTAGCTGCTTAGTAGTTGATAATCATGGCATGAGCATCCACATGGAACGCTTATTGAAACAAGCAGGTCAAGCAGTACCTGAATCTAAACCTACTCTTGAAGTAAACCTAGATCATGTGCTACTTAAAAAAATAGATACCACAGTAGATGCGGATAAAACCCGTGACTTAGCTCTAATCATATACGATCAAGCAGTACTTGCTGAAGGGCTTCAACTAGATGACCCAACAGCTTTTGTAACTCGTATGAATAGCCTAATTAGCTAATAGCTACGATATAATTACAATGCCACAGGTTTATATCTGTGGCTTTTTTATAGATTACTATTTAGACTTAGTACCCGTTGAAGCGGGGGAATTCTTACCACAGGAAGTTAAATACGTTTTTTAGGTTTATGTTGAACTCTCCACAGTAAGAGTTATGGCGCAAGGAGTATAACCATATAGTGAAGATGTAGCGGTAATAGTACTAACTCCAAGTTTTTGCCCATATGCTACAACCGAACAACCATCTGATCTATCTATAGCACAATAACTTGCATCAAGAATTATATTATCATTATCTGTTGTAAAAGTTATCGTTAATGGCCCTTGATAAGAATCAAGATGGGCAATAACCACTACCCCAGCACCCTCTATACCGACAGTTGATAATGCTTCAAGTGTAATAGCTCCATACTGATTAGCAGCTACTTCAGGTTTATAACTGGCACTCCCAGAGTCACATCCTGATACACATAAAACACCTGCTAGTACGCTTAATAATATCCCACTTTTTAGTCTCATTTGCTATACCTTGTTAGAATTATTATTTTTAAATAGCTAATTAACATCTACAGTTATATTGGCTTTAGATGGGTCATTAGTACAAGTAATTGATGTTATTCCTGGCTGCCATGGTGGTCTTACTTGAGGTGGACATCTGCAAATCGCATCACATGTAGATGCGTATTTCATAACCCCCAAAACAATCCTATTTGGTATCTTAATTTCTGTTTGACCTTCTATATATTCAACATGAGGTATATGTAGGGGATTATTTACTTCACTTGATCCATCTACGTTTGCACCTCCTGCATAAGTCTGCCCAATGAGGTTTGTATCCTTATAAAATGTATACCCCTCCCAAAAATGATCATGAGACGATGCGTATCCCTCACACCCCATAATTGGATCAACATTACAACAATGATTCCCCCAATCTGGATACTCCTTAACATTGGTTTCAACATTAGTAATAAACATACCAGCTGGACACATATAACTTGCAGGTTTATCTACAGGTACAAAATTTATTGTAACATTTTGTACTGGTAGATAACAAAACCCAGAAGCTTCTGCGGGGCATGTAGGGCTCTTCATACAGATTACTTGGTTAACATAGATATTATTTACATCATTTGGATTACTCGATGATTTTTGCTGTGCCATTTTACCAGTTTCGCCTTGAGTACAAGCTGCACCAACAGCAACCCGTTTTGTTGGTTGCAGCGATGCAGCTGATAATGCCCCAACATAGGGTGAGCTTGAGATACCAGCGTCTATACCACCTTGTATAAAACCTGTCACTGTTAGTATTTGAGCTCCATTATTGTCATAACTTACTTCAAATCCTAATTGTTTATTTTTACACCCACTGTGGTTAGATGCAGAATAATCTTTCATAGTCTCAGGCTTATTAGGATCCATTGTGCATTTAGGGTTATTTTGGAAAATTATATTATTTTGAGTTTTATTACCATTTTGATCAGTATAATCCATGTTTAGATCAGCATTCATCTGATTATTATTAAAAGGATCACCCACCTCATGTAGTGGATCAGGATACTGATGTATGGTATCATCATTTGCTAGGCGTTGATTTAGGTTTAGCATACTAGTTACATTTACTACATAGCTATTATTGGCAATTTGAGAACCACTACAGTAATACAACTCTGGATTATTTCCTCTAGAAATATCTGCTGTACCTTGAGCTAAAAATAAATTTTGTACTGTAGAAGTATCTAGGCTCCAATCTTTTGCGGCACCAATAACAGCTCCATTTTGATAAACCCCTATCATAGCCCCCATATGATTTAACCCATAAGCTAGCTGTATCTGGTTCAATGGCTTAGAATTACCATCATCACGATAGTATATGATAGATTGTAGTTGATTATTTTGATAAAATATCACTGTACACGGAGTTTGTTTTAAATTATTTACTGTAGCGACTAATTTATACCATTTTTACTATTTAAGTTTTCAGATATACACACCTGCAAGTCTCCCG
>CAZJFO010000022.1:12541-24767 GCA_964545465.1 uncultured Neisseria sp. | reverse complement strand
ATCAATGCATCGGATGACAATGGATTTTTTAATTTCGCATTCTCATCCATCATGGACGCTAACTTAGTTTGATCTAAACTACCCCAGTTAACGCCAATGCGTACTGGCTTGTTATACGTTTTAGCGATCTCAATCATTGCTTCAAATTGCTCATCGCGACGGCTACCCTTACCGACATTACCTGGATTGATACGGTACTTCGCAAGTAGTTTTGCGCACTCTGGGTAGACCTGTAATAACTTATGACCATTAAAATGAAAATCACCAACAAGTGGTACATTAATTCCCATACCGTGAAGGCGCTGTTTGATTTCTTTGATTTTTTGTCCAGCAGCTACTGTGTTAACAGTAAGGCGTACTACTTCTGAACCTGCTTTGTATAATTCAGCTGTTTGTTTTACAGTTGCTAGTACATCTTCGGTATCAGTATTTGTCATAGACTGAACAACAACTGGATGACTACTACCTACAAATATATTACCTACTTTTACCGATAAAGTTTCACGACGAATAATTGGTGACATTATATCTCCTAGTGTTTTATACTTGTTTAATTACACCAAAGCGCTCTTCATTATGGATACTCCACTTCTCTTGACGCTTTGTTTTATCTTTTACTTTACCAACCAATTGACCACAAGCTGCATCAATATCTTCGCCTCTAGTTTTTCTAACCGTGGTTATATAGCCACCTTCTTGGAGAACTTTTTGAAATCTAACAATTTGGTTACGGCTTGAACTACTGAATCCAGAATTCGGGAATGGATTAAATGGGATAAGATTAAATTTACACGATATATCACGAGCGAGCTCCACTAACTCATGTGCATGCTCTAGTTTATCATTGACCCCTTCTAGCATTACATATTCAAATGTAACATAGTCTTTAGGGGATTTTGCCAAATAACGCCTACAAGCTTCAAGCAACTCTTTAATCGGATACTTTTTATTAATTGGAATTATAACATCACGAACGGCATCATTTGAAGCATGAAGACTCACAGCCAACGCTACAGGACAATCATCTTTCAGCCTATCAAGAGCAGGTATAACACCACTAGTTGATAAAGTTAGTTTCTTTTTAGATAAGTTATACGCATTATCATCAAGCATTGTTTTCATAGCTGCAACTACATTGGTGTAGTTTGCCAACGGCTCACCCATACCCATCATGACCACATTTGTTATGAGCTTTTCGCCTTTAGGGTCACGCCCTAGGCGCTTATTTGCCCACCATAATTGACCAACAATCTCACCAGGGGTTAAATTGCGATTAAACCCCTGGCGACCTGTAGAACAGAACTGGCACTCAAGTGCACACCCAACTTGGGAAGATACACAAAGAGTACCCCTATCATTATCTGGGATAAAGACTGTTTCAATTTTATTATGATTGTCTACTTCAAGAGCCCACTTGATAACACCGTCAGAGGCTTTATTTTCTGATACTAATTGTGGTACACGTATTTCGGCTACTTCATTTAGTTTTGCACGAAGTGTTTTAGCTATATCAGTCATAGCCTCAAAATTGTCAGCACCATAAATATGCATCCAACGATATACTTGAAGTGCACGAAACTTTTGCTCATTAATACTTGCAAAATATTCGCCTAGTTCAGGCAATGTGAAATCAAGTAAATTTATCTTAGACAATTTAATATATTTTTTCTAAAATTAACGTGTACGGTTATATACTTCATCAGCAGCAAAGAAATAAGCTATTTCATTTTTTGCATTTTCTAAACTATCAGAACCGTGTACAGCATTTTCATCAATACTTGATGCGAAATCAGCACGAACAGTACCCACTTCTGCATCTTTTGGATTAGTTGCACCCATAATTTCACGGTGTTTTTCAACAGCATGTTCACCTTCTAGCACCTGAATAATTACTGGGCCTGAAATCATAAAGCTAACTAAATCTTTAAAGAAAGGACGATCTTTGTGGATTGCATAAAACCCTGATGCATCTTCAATAGATAAATGCTTCATCTTAGCTGCAACAATTTTTAGACCATTTGCTTCAAAACGTGAATAAATCTGCCCAATTACATTTTTAGCAACTGCATCTGGTTTGATTATTGATAATGTACGTTGTACTGTCATGAAAAACTCCTAAATTAAATTATTACATAGCCCAATATTATACAATAATTTGTATAATATTACCTACGAATATACTCATTAAAGCTACATTTGATACCATTTTTAGCGATAATTTCTTGACAATTTACTATTTTCCATTGATTAGCTTCTATTTCTGGAAAAAAAGCATTTGGGTTTTCTACATTTACATCAACTATAGTAGCATGAAGACAGTTGGCAATTGCTAGAGTTTGCTTAAACACCTCCCCACCACCTATTATACATACTTCGTCTTCACTATCAACTAACCCTAATGCTTCATCAATACTAGACACTACCTCAACCCCAGCATGAGACCAACTACCATTTCTAGTAATAATGATATTTTTACGCCCCGGTAGCACACGCCCTATTGATTCAAATGTTTTTCTCCCCATAATTATAGGTTTACCTAAGGTAACTTTTTTAAAATATGCCAAATCCTCAGGTATATGCCAAGGTAATTGGTTATTGACTCCAATTACTCTATCTTTGTTCATAGCAACCACCAATGTAATTTTTGTTTGCAACTTAACCTCCTAAAAAACGTCGTTCCTGTATAAATATCATAAAATAAAAACCACGAATATCAACCATATAGGGCATGGATTCCAAACTCTTTACGAAGCAGCGACACGTTTTTGTTTGGAATGACGAGAGTGCAGTGTCATCCCAGACAAAAACAGAATGTTGCTTAAATTTTCCAGTGTCATCCCAGACAAAAACAGAATGTTGCTTAAATGTGAATCTGGGATCCACTTGAACTGATAATTTTCTACTTCCGACAATTAATGACAATTAACTCGCCCTATATAGTAACATTTTTTTAACTTCAAACATGTTATAATTACGTAGATTTTTAAAAGAGGATATTATGTTAGATTTTACTTTACCGGCAAATAATGGAGACAATTTCTCCCTGTCACAACAAACTAAACCTATCGTGCTATTCTTTTATCCACGAGATAACACACCTGGGTGCACCATAGAAAATCAAGATTTTGCTCGTCTTAATTCCGAATTTGACAAACTCGGATATTTAGTAGTTGGAGTTTCACGAGACAGCATCAAATCACATTATAAATTTGCTGAGAAATTTGCACTTCCTTTCATACTTTTAGCTGATGAAGATGAAATTGTATGTAATTTATTTAGCGTAATGAAAGACAAAAATATGTACGGTAAAAAGGTTCGTGGAATTGAAAGAAGTACTTTTATTATTGATACTAAAGGAAGTATAGTTAAAGAATGGCGCAAAGTAAGTGTTGATGGCCACGCTGAAAGCGTATTAAATTTCATAAAAAGTATTTGACTAAAGTAGCTCTAGCATAATATAATTGTCCCCTTATCGTTTCAAATGCCGAAATGGTGGAACTGGTAGACGCGCCGGACTCAAAATCCGGTTCTAGCAATAGAGTGTGGGTTCAAGTCCCACTTTCGGCACCACATATGCATCTATTTTTTCGAGAGTTATTAAAAATGGGGTTTATTCCAAGTAGCATCCCTGAAGTAATTCTAATTAAACCCCAAGTATTTGGTGATTCTCGCGGTTTTTTTATCGAAAGCTATAAAAAAACATTGTTTGAGAAAAATGGTATAAAAGCAGATTTCATTCAAGACAATCATTCCATGTCATCTGTTGGCGTACTTCGCGGACTTCATTATCAATTAAACCCCAAAGCTCAAGCTAAATTAGTACGCTGTGTTCGAGGTGCTGTATTTGATGTTGCGGTTGATATCCGTATTAATTCACCTACTTTCGGGAAATGGGTGGGTTATGAATTATCAAGCTATAATAAACAAATGCTATGGATACCTGAAGGCTTTGCTCATGGCTTTATAACACTAGAAGATAATACAGAATTTTTATACAAAACCACCAATGAATATGCCCCAGAATTTGATAGAGGTATCCAATATAATGACCCATCAATTGGCATTAAATGGCCAGACATAGGTGAATTATCATTATCTGATAAAGATAAAAAACAACCCACATTAAAAGATGCTGAAATTAACTTTGTATATGGCTAAATAATGACAAAAATTATAGTTTTAGGTAGTAATGGACAACTAGGATCTGATCTAATGAGAATATTACCAAGTTCCAATAATATCGTTACCGCTCTTACTAGAACTAATTTTGATGTATTATCAGGTAACATAGAATTACAACTTAACCAATATAGCGATAGCAACTATATAATAAACTGCATAGCAACGACTAATGTTGATGGGTGTGAAGATAATCCAGAACTAGCATTTAATATTAATAGTGCATTTGTGACTCATTTAGCAAAATTCTCTAACAAGCATAATGTCACACTTATTCATATTTCGACCGACTATGTATTTGATGGACAAAAAACTGCTCCATACCTGGAAGAAGATACTCCAAACCCTCTCAATGTATATGGACTAGCAAAACATGCTGGTGAAGTTACCATAATAAATAATCTGAAAAACTATTTTATCTTACGTGTAGCATCTCTTTTTGGAATTGCTGGGGCATCCGGTAAAGGCGGTAATTTTGTAACTACAATACTTCGCCTAGCTAAAGAACAAGATAGCTTCACAGTAATTAATGACCAACATACCTGCCCTACTCATACCCTTGATATAGCAAGAGCTATAAAATCTCTGATTGACAAAGAGGTAACCGAGTATGGAATCTATAATTGTGTAAGTAGCAGCTCATGTAGCTGGTTTGAATTTACTCTGGAAATTCTGAAATTAAGTGGTCATGATGTTACTAAAGTAAAGCCTGTTAGTTATAAAAACTACTCATTTAAAGCAAATAGACCACAGTACGGGGTACTTAATACTAAAAAACTAAGTAAATATCACCAGATGCCTGATTATAAAAGTGCCCTAGAAGAATTTCTTCAACTAAAGCACAATTAGTTTTTAGCCATGCAGTTGATGGTTATCACAAGCTAGTGCAGCTTCGTGAATAACTTCAGATAGCGACGGGTGAGCATGAATAATTCGTGCAAGATCTTCGGAGCTCGCCATGAACTCCATAGCAACTACAGCTTCACTGATTAACTCAGATACAAATGGCCCAACCATATGTACTCCAAGTATTCTATCAGTAGCTTCATCGGCTAAGATTTTCACAAAGCCAACATTATTACCAAGCCCCAAAGCACGACCATTTGCCATAAAACTAGCAACACCTTTTTTATATGCTATTCCCGCATCTTTTAGTTGTTGTTCAGTTTTACCAACCCAGGCAACTTCTGGTTCAGTATAAATAACCCAAGGAACCGTGTTAAAATCAAAATGCGGATGTTGCCCAGCAATTCGTTCAGCAACTATAATACCCTCATCGCTAGCCTTGTGAGCTAGCATAGGGCCACGCACGCAATCACCAATCGCCCATAAGTTTGGTAAATTAGTGCGGCATTCATCATCAACCACAACAAAGCCACGCTCATCTACAGTTAGGCCAACCACTTCAGGATTTAATCCTACTGTATTAGGCGTACGACCAACAGCTACCATCAGCTTATCAGCAACTAATTTTTTGCTCTCTCCAGCTTCTTCATAATTAACCGTTACTTTATTAGCTTCCTCAGTAATTTCACCAATTTTAATGCTTGTTTTTATAACTAATCCTTGTTTGGTTAAATTTTTATATAGTTCTTTAGATACTTGTTCATCAGCAGCACCCAAAAACTTATCCATAGCCTCAAGCACCGTTACCCTGGCTCCGAGACGTAACCACACGCTACCCATCTCAAGCCCAATGACTCCAGCGCCAATAACACATAGCTCTTCTGGAACAGGATTAAGACTTAATGCACCTTCATTATCAATTATATTTCTGTTATCAGTCTTTATTTGTGGAAGCATCCGTGGATTAGAACCTGTTGCAACTATAACATGAGTAGACGATACTTCTTGTTTAGTTCCTTTATCATCAATACTAATAATCCATTTTCCATCAGTATTAGATACAAAACTTGCCCAACCATGAAGCTCAGTAATTTTATTTTTTTTAAATAAGAAAGAAATCCCACCAGCATTTTTATCAATTATTGTATCTTTACGTGATAACATTTTTGTGATATCAATTTTTGGGTTACTACAAGTAATACCATGATCCGCAAAAGAATGTGTCAACTGAGCATAATTCTCTGATGATTGTAATAATGCTTTTGAAGGGATACAGCCCACATTTAGACAAGTTCCACCCAAGGAGTATTTACTATTACGAATAAATCCATCAACACATGCCACATTAAAACCAAGCTGTGCCGCACGAATAGCCGCTACATAGCCACCAGGGCCACCGCCAATAACTAATACATCAAAATTCATTTAATATTTTCTCCATAACCATTAAGAATGGCAACCAAATAATAGTTGCCATTTTAATTTATAAATCTAGTAAAAACCTTGTTGGATCTTCCAAGGCATCTTTAATTGCAACAAGTGATAATACAGCCTCACGCCCATCAATAATGCGATGGTCATAAGATAACGCAAGATACATCATAGGACGAATTACAATTTGTCCATTTTCTACAACGGCACGTTCTTTGGTTGCATGCATACCTAGAATTGCTGATTGCGGTGGGTTAATAATTGGAGTACTCATCATAGAACCAAAAGTTCCACCATTAGTAACTGTAAAAGTTCCACCAGTTAATTCCTCAAGCTCAATCTTACCATCTTTACCACGCTTACCAAAATCGGTAATTTTTTGTTCAATCTCAGCAATTGACATGTTTTCTGCATTACGTAAAATTGGAACTACTAACCCTCTTGGAGTACCAACAGCGATACCAATATCAAAATAACCGTGATATACGATATCCTCCCCATCAACCGAGGCATTAAGTACTGGATACTGTTTCAAAGCATGCACTGCTGATTTCACAAAGAAAGACATAAAACCTAGTTTGGTACCATGTTTTTTCTCAAAAGCTTCTTTATATTTATTACGTAAATCCATAATTGGTTTCATATTAACCTCATTAAATGTAGTTAATATTGCATTTGTTTGCTGACTTTCTAGCAATCGCTCAGCAACTCTTTTTCTTAAGCGGCTCATTGGGACACGTTCTTCAATACGTGAACCCTTACCACTAATTTGAGCTAAAACATCTTCTTTTAGTATTCTACCACCACGACCACTACCACTAACTTCACTGAGATTAATAGCATTATCTGCAGCAACCTTGTTAGCTGCTGGCATTGCTTTAATAACATTATCAGCAGAAGTTATAGCTACTGTAGCTGCAATTGGAGCATCAGTAGCTTTAACTACTTTTTCTTCAACTGGGTTTTTAACCGATATATCCATATACGCTATTAACTGTCCACTTTTAACCACATCTCCTGGTTTTCCAATAATTTCAACTAGAACTCCATCGTCCGCAGATGGCAGCTCAAGAACAACCTTATCTGTTTCCAAATCGATTAAATTTTCTTCACGCTTAACAAAATCGCCCTGTTTTTTATGCCAATTAAGTAGCGTTGCTTCACTAACCGACTCTGGCAACTGTGGTACTTTTATTTCAATCTTCTTGGAATTACTCATCTTAATTTACCTATATATAGTTACAATATGCGAGAGAACCCCGCATATTCTTAGAAAAACTGCTCTTAACTGTGTGATTTAACGTAATCAACTGCTAACTGAACTGTTGAAATTTTTTCAGCATCTTCATCTGGAATTTGACAATTAAACTCTTCTTCTAAAGCCATAACAAGCTCAACGGTATCAAGAGAGTCAGCACCTAAATCATCTACAAAAGATGCCTCATTCTTAATTGTAGCTTCATCAACCCCAAGTTTTTCCGCTATAACCTTTTTAACTCTTGCTTCTAAATTGTCCATGAAACGATTTCCTCTATACAAAAAAATTAATATATTACTAAGACGTAATCATATAACTTTGAAATGTGTTTTGTCAATTTTATTTACATATGATAGAATTACCCCCTTAGACATGAGCTTGAATTAAATAAAGATTGGATGAAAAATATATGGTAGGCAACAATGAAATTTGTTATCTAGATGAATTAATTATCGAAGGACTTACGCTAGACGGTAAGAAATTTAGACCAAGTGATTGGGTTGATAGACTGTGTGGGATGCTTGCTGTTTTTGATCAACAAAAGGTATCTTACTCACCTTACTTACGCCCACTAGTATACAAAGATATGAACTGTGTAGCTGTAAAGAAAGAACTTGAAACTAAAAAACCGAGCATATTTAACTTTATAATGCAATTTGCCTCAGACAACCAGTTAATGGTTGTTGATTGTGCAAAATTTAAGTTGCAACAAGGTGTTAAATGAAACATAAAATTTTAGTACTTAATGGCCCTAACTTAAACCTTCTTGGAAAACGTGAGCCTCAGATTTATGGACTTGATACACTTGAGGATATAAACAAATCACTTCTAGAAGTTGCAAATAATTCTAATATTGTGTTAGAATTTCACCAAAGTAATAGTGAAAGTGCTCTAATCACTAAAACTCAAAGCTATTTTGAAAATAATTACGATTTTCTGATTATAAACCCTGCGGCTTTTACACACACGAGTATCGCCCTAAGAGATGCGATAATAGCCGTTAATGTACCTTTTATTGAAATACATTTAAGTAACATATTTACACGTGAACCATTTAGACACAAATCTTATTTTTCTGATATCGCCATTGGGATAATATCAGGATTTGGGGTTAAAGGCTATCATATGGCTCTAACTTATGCAATTGACTATTTATCTAGAAAGGAATAATTGCCATGGACATCAAAAAAATCAAAGCAATCGTTGAACTAGTCAAAGAATCAGGAATTCATGAACTAGAAATCACTGAAGGTGAAGAAAAACTAAAAATTTCAGCTTATAGTGGTGCTCCAGCACTAGCGGCAGCTCACCCTCAGCCAATGTATCACCACCAACAACAGCCTATAGCAGCAACACAGATACAAGCTGCACCTGTAGTTGCTGATTCACAACCAGAGCTCTCAGCATCACCCAAAGATTACATTACCTCCCCAATGGTTGGAACATTTTATGCAGCATCATCTCCAAATAACCCACCTTTAGCTGCAGTTGGGCAACAGGTTAAAATTGGACAAGTACTATGCATAATTGAAGCCATGAAACTTATGAACCAAATCGAATCTGACAAGGAAGGTACTATAAAGGAAATTCTAGTTAAAGATGGTTCACCTGTAGAGTTTGGTCAACAATTATTTGTGATTGAATAATTTTTTGGGAATGAAGATATATGTTTGAAAAAATTTTGATTGCCAATCGTGGAGAAATTGCTCTTAGAATACAAAGAGCGTGTCGTACATTGGGAATAAAATCAGTTGCCATCTATTCTGAAGCTGACAAAGATGCCAAATACGTAAAAATAGCTGATGAAGCTGTGTGTATTGGCCCTGCTAAATCATCTCTAAGCTACTTACATGTTCCATCAATAATTGCCGCAGCAGAAATAACTAATGCTCAAGCAATTCACCCTGGATATGGGTTTTTGTCAGAAAACTCTGAATTTGCAAAACGCGTTGAAGGAAGTGGTTTTGTGTTTATTGGTCCACGCCCAGAAAATATTGCAACAATGGGTGATAAAGTAAAAGCAAAAGAAGCGATGGTTAAAGCTGGGGTGCCAGTAGTACCTGGATCAGATGGAGAGCTACCACTTAATGATAAAGAAGTAATTAAAATAGCTCGTAAAGTAGGATACCCTGTAATAATCAAAGCCGTAGCAGGTGGCGGTGGACGTGGGATGCGTGTTGTTACTAAAGAAGAAGACTTACTGCCACTTTTAGAGATAACTCGTTCAGAAGCTTTAGCTGGTTTTGGTAATCCTGCTGTATATATGGAGCGTTATTTAACCAAACCACGTCATATTGAAATTCAAATTTTAGCTGATGAATATGGTAATGTGATTCATCTTGGAGAACGTGACTGCTCAATGCAAAGACGCCACCAAAAAGTTATTGAAGAAGCCCCTGGTGTTGGCATTACTGAAAAGGTGCGAAATGCTATTGGAGATGCTTGTGTTAAGGCATGTAAGACCATAAAATATCGCGGTGCTGGTACTTTTGAGTTTTTATTTGAAAATGATGAGTTTTTCTTTATTGAAATGAATACACGGGTACAAGTTGAACACACAGTAACAGAGATGATTACCGGTATTGATATAGTTAAGGAGCAAATTTATATTGCTAGTGGCGAAAAACTACGTTATAAGCAATCTAATGTGGTACTTAAAGGACATGCTATTGAATGTCGTATAAATGCTGAGGATCCATATACGTTTGTACCTTCACCTGGTAAAATTGAACACTGTCACTTCGCAGGTGGCAATGGCATTCGGATTGACTCTCATGTATATTCAGGATATTCAGTACCACCATTTTATGACTCTATGATAGGTAAAATCATAGCTCATGGTGAAAACCGTACTGAGACCATCAATCGCATGAAGGGTGCTTTACTTGAAACAACATTTAAGGGCATAAAAACCAATATTCCACTTCATCTGGATTTATTAGACAATCATGGATTTTGTGAAGGTGCTCAATCAATTCATTATTTAGAAAACTATTTGAAAAACAAATAATGGACAATTATTTCATTGAACTTATTATTAACGTAGATTCAAAATTGGCAGATATTCTATCTGATATATTTTTTGATCTTCATGTTTTATCAGTCTATATTGAAGATGCTGATGCTGGAACCCCTGAAGAAGAACCAATCTTTGGGGAACCAGGTATGATAGTTGAAGGACTTTGGAGGCATAGTAAAGTAATTGTTCTAGTTAATAATGCTACTGATATAGGTAAACTAATTTTAGATGCAAAATTAAAATCTGGAATAGACTTTAACTTTGTATCTAAAAAAGTTGCTGATGAAGACTGGGTTCGGCTTACTCAAAGTCAATTTCAACCAATTAAAATAAACAATGAATTTTATATTGTACCATCTTGGCATGATATACCTTCTAATATCAGCCACTCCATAGTGCTTGACCCAGGACTTGCTTTTGGGACTGGCTCTCACCCTACTACTTTTATGTGCTTAGAATGGTTATCCAAAAACGTAACTAGCTCGTCTTGTGTATTAGACTATGGTTGCGGTTCTGGGATACTTGCTATTACTGCCAAAACATTTGGTGCAGATACAGTATATGGTGTTGATATTGATGAACAAGCTATTATTGCGAGTAAGGATAACGCCAAAAACAATAAAGTTAATATTAAATTTTCTACTCCCGATAAATTGCCAGATAGCAGATTTGATATAGTAGTAGCTAATATTTTATCTAATCCATTAAGATTTCTAGCACCAGCTCTAGCAAAATACAGTAAATCAAAATTAATTTTATCTGGCATCTTGGAGTCTCAAAGTGAAGAGCTTAGTGAAATATACCGCCAGTGGTTTAACGTAAAAATAGCACAATCTAGGGATGGCTGGGTATTGCTTGAATGTATAAAATGCTAAAAACTCCGTTTTTAAGTATCGAGCAAATTTACAATTCTGGAAGATATGATTTTAAAAATATTTTTCAGCATCTACAAATATTAAATAATATTTTAGCTACTACTCTACCTAATAATTTAACCAAATTTTGTCATATTGGTGCTTTTGATAAAAAAACAGTGGTTTTATTTGTAAACAATCAAAGCGTATTACATTTACTAAACAACCAAACAAACCATATACTTCAGGCATTTTATAATGCAAACTATAATTTTGATAGTCTATTAGTAAAACTCAGAATTTCAAATAAATCTGAAGCTAATGATGAGATAAATGAAGTTAATTTATAAGCTCTTGTCATAATCTAATATTTAGGGCATAGACCCCAAACTCATTGTAAACAGCAAATAGTTTATGTTTGGGGTGACGGTATCGGTAAGAAGAACTGTAAATAATTAATCCTTGGGGTGACATCGATTAAACACTGTAAACATCGAAGCGGATTGTTTTACCAGTTTTAGTGTAGCTTGGTAATGGCATATGAACTATGGCTGCTTGTTTATTATCTCGTTTAACAATGACTCTACGCCTTGCTATTTGTAAAGATCGATTGAACAACCCCAAATCATCAGACATGCT
>CAZJFO010000022.1:8721-12531 GCA_964545465.1 uncultured Neisseria sp. | reverse complement strand
ACGATTTCTGGCATCATCTCATTCCAACCATCATATCTTTTAATAACTGAATTTCTTTTTTTGCCTTACAAGTCGCATTCTCCTTAAACATGGGATCTAGATAAATTATATCTGGGGTATCAGTTTTGGAGTCTAAAAAATCTATACTATTAGCATAAATCAAATTAAGATTTCGCTTTGGCAGAATATTATTATTTAGTGCGTAGTAAAGTATCGTAGCTAACATAGGGTTTTGTTCTACCATAGTAACTTCATAACCAGCACTTGCCAGAATAAAAGCATCTTTACCAAAACCTGCAGTTAAATCCCAAATTTTAGCTACACCTTTATCTTTGACTAGTTGTACCAGTAATTCTGTTTTTAGATTTTTGTACCTAGATACTAAATTTGCATAAATTTGACTAATATGTAACGGTTTAAAATTAGAACTAATAATAGATAATCCAATATTATCAAGACGAAGGTAAAACTTTAAACTATCTGGTTCAACCTCTACTAATCTACAACAATTAGTAAACTCAGATAATATACTTGCTTTAGACAATAAAGAATTATCTGTATAAAATAAAACTACTTGGGGTTTAAGATTATTCACGATGATAGGGATGATTTTCTAAAATAGTTATTGCGCGATATATTTGCTCAAGTATAATCACTCGAGCTAAAGCATGAGGATAAGTAAGTGATGATAGTTGCACCATCAAATTAGCCAATTGTTTAATTTCAGAGTGTAGGCCATCAGCCCCACCAATAATAAAAGTAATATGATGATTATGTAGTGAAATTTGTTCGAGTTTTTTGGCAAAAGAAACACTAGTATGCACTACACCTCTTTCATCAAGAGCTACTACAAAACTACCTTGTGGAATTTGATTTTTGATTTTTTTAGCTTCAATAATCATATTATCAATCACTGAGAAATTCTTATCAGCTTTAATTTCTATGATCTTACAGCTATATTTACCATGATTAATTCGCTTTAAGTATTCATTACATGCTGTATCAACCCAACTAGGCATTTTATTTGCTACATTAATAACTGTAAATTTCATTTAACAACCAGATACGACATTTTATACCAACCACTCTGAAACATTGTGCTTGAATAATTGGGTTTTATATTTAACATCTACTAAATATAAGCCATCAGGCATAAAAGTTGGAGGTGCTAGTGTTCGTTTACATGATTTAATTAAGTTTGCAAATTCAGCTATTGACATTTTATCATTGCCTACGTATAATAACCCACCCACCATATTTCTAACCATATGATATAAAAAAGCGTTGGCAGTAAACTCAAAGCGAATAATATTTCCTTTATTCGCTATTGCAAAGTGACTTAAATTCCGAATAGGGCTATTAGCTTGACAGTCAGATGCCCTAAAACTAGAAAAATCCTGCTCTCCTAGAAGATACTGACCTGCCTCATTCATTAATGCAACATTTAAGGGATGATAATACCAGCCAACCCTATCTTGCATTATCGCACTTCGAATTGGGTCAACCAATAGATAATAATGATAAGTTCTAGAAATTGCACTAAACCTCGCATTAAACTCACCATCTACAAACAAAGCATTTCGGATGACAATATCTTTAGGTAACAAGGCATTGCTGCCCCGAATCCATGCGTGTAATGGTCGCTTGGCAGAGGTTATAAAATTAATAACTTGATGTGTTGCATGTACCCCAGTATCAGTACGACCTGAAGTGATTATATTAATAGTAGCATTTGCAAACTTGGATAATGCAGTTTCAAGAACCCCTTGAATAGTTCGAGTTGCTAATTGTTTTTGGAAGCCATAAAATTTACTGCCCTCATATTCAACTAAAAGAGCTAAATTATAAATTTCATTCATGATACGCTACAATTATTTGAAGCATTCGTCTTAAAGGTTCTGCAGCACCCCAAAGTAATTGATCGCCAACTGTAAATAATGTAATATAATCTTCTCCAAAAGATAGTCTGCGAATACGACCAACTGCTATATCAAGTTTACCACTAACTGCAACTGGAGTTAGATATCTTAAAGTGTCTTCTTTGGTATTTGGTATTACTTTTACCCATTCATTAGCTGAAGCAATTATTTGTTCAATCTCAGACAATGATAAATCCTTACGCTTTAATTTAATTGTAAGTGCTTCAGAATGACAACGCATACTCCCAACCCTTACACATAAGCCATCAACTTTTATATCTTCATGAGCCAATCCAAGAATTTTATTAGTTTCAGCCCCACCTTTCCATTCTTCCTTCGTTTGACCATTTTCTAAACCTACATCAACCCAAGGGATTAAATTACCAACTAATGAAGCACCAAAATTTTCCCTAGGCAGATTAGAACTTCTTAATACCTCACTAACGTGCGAATCTAGTGCCAAAATATCTTGATTTTTATCCGCTAATAATTCAGAGACGTTATTATATAAATAGCCGCTTTGCTTTAATAATTCTTTCATACTATTAGCACCAGCTCCACTAGCTGACTGATAGGTCATACTAGAAATCCATTCGATTAGGTTATTATCTAACAAACCATGCACTGCCATCATCATCAGACTAACGGTACAATTACCACCACAAAACACCTTAATTCCGTCGTATATCGCCTTATCTATAACATGACGATTAATAGGATCTAATACAATTGTGGATTCACTTGACATCCTAAGAGTTGAACTCGCATCAATCCAATAACCTTTAAATCCCGCTTGTTTTAGTAATGGCAGTACTCTATCAGTATATTTACTACCTTGTGTTGTAACAATACAATCAAGCTTAAGTAGCACATTAATATCGTTAGCATCTTGAAGTATAGCATTAGTACCATTTATAATAGGTGCAGTGCCACCTGAATTAGAGGTAGAAAAAAACACTGGATGAATTTTAGAAAAGTCATTTTGTTGCTGCATTCTTTGCATTAATACAGAGCCAACCATACCGCGCCAACCAACAAAACCTACATTTAACATATAAACCCTATATTAAATCTAACAACTGCTTTACTACATTTGATGAACGATTTGAAGCCATTAGCGTTAGCTCTTCAAATGACCGTGCGGCAGAGCCTTCTTGTCCTGCCATGTCTGACAGTGATCTAATAACAATAAATGGGATATTATTCACATGACAAGCATGAGCAATTGCAGCACCTTCCATCTCACATGCTAAAGCATTAAAATGATTATAAAGAGATTCTGCTTTTAATTTATTATCTATGAATTGATCCCCAGATACTATTCTACCAATAACTGTTTTATGATTTTCGGTTTTTATTTTATTAGCACACTCCAGTAGTATTGGATCAGACTTAAAAGCAAAAACATCCATACGTGGAATTTGCCCTAATGGTAAATTAAAACCACTTACATCCATATCATGCTCCACTAAGTCATTAGCAACAACAACATCACCAAAAGTTAATTCAGTTGATAAGCTACCAGCAACCCCAACGTTAATAAGATACTCAATACTATAATTGTCTATCAAATACTGAGTATGAATAGCTGCATTTACTTTACCAATCCCACAAACAATAAAAGCTAATTCATGTACGCCATACCTAGCGGTATAAACATCAAAACCTAATTTTGAAGAAATATGGGTTGTAGTAGCACCAATATTTTGTACAATACTTGTAAGTTCTTCTTCCATTGCGCAAATTATACCAATCATTTTATACTCCTAATTTTACTGTATTTACCATAAATCTCGTTTAATCTAACTTTTTTCATCCACTTTCATCTGATTATTAGCAAATAAATCCATTAGATTAGTTAGTTCTTCTTTCAAATACTGACGTGATACCA
>CAZJFO010000022.1:0-8711 GCA_964545465.1 uncultured Neisseria sp. | reverse complement strand
TGGAAGCCATCAGGAAGCTTTTGGCGTACTGTTTGTTCAATAACTCTCTGACCTGCAAAACCTATCAATGCTCCAGGCTCAGCAATTACTATATCACCAAGGAAAGCAAAACTTGCTGAAACACCACCAAAAGTAGGATCTGTTAGAATAGAAATAAAGGGCAAATTCTTTTTAGTTAAAAGCGTCAATGCTGCAGAGGTTTTAGCCATTTGCATAAGAGAATTAACCCCCTCTTGCATCCGAGCTCCACCAGATGCTGCCACACAAATAAAAGGGCAGTTATTATCAACCGCAGCCTTCACACCACGGATAAAACGCTCTCCGACAACCGACCCCATAGAACCACCAATAAAACGAAACTCAAAAGCAGCAATTACTGCATTGTGTCCTTTTATCGTTCCTTGCATAACAACTAGGGCATCATCTTCACCGATTTTTACTTGAGCATCAGTCAAGCGATCCGAATATTTTTTACTATCTTTAAACTTAAGAACATCAAAAGGTTTCACATCTGTTGCAATTTCAACCCTACCATCAACATCAAGAAGCATATCTAAGCGCTCCCGAGCAGTTAAAGAATGATGATGATTACATTTAGGACAAACTTTTAAGTTATTATCCAAGTCAGTATGGTACAAAATCTCATTACAATTATTGCATTTTCGCCATAACCCTTCTGGTACATTACTTTTTATATTTCCACCATCTGTAGCCTGAATTTTAGGAGGTAGTAATTTACTCAACCAACTCATATTAATAACCTTTTAAACATTAACTATAAATTTATTTGCCCACTTAATCGGAGCTGTTTTATGTACTGAGTTACCCTGACTATCAACAGCCACTGTAACTGGCATATCGACAACATCAAACTCATAAATTGCTTCCATTCCAAGTTCCGCAAAAGCTACTACCTTGGCAGCTGTAATAGCTTTCGACACCAAATAAGCAGCACCACCAATAGCAATTAAATATACTGACTTATTATCGCGTATGGCATCAATAGCAGCATCTCCTCTTTCTGCTTTACCAATCATCCCGACTAAACCAGTTTGCTCTAACATTTGACGAGTAAATTTATCCATTCTCGTTGCTGTAGTGGGACCAGCAGGACCAACTACTTCGTTACGCACAGGGTCAACTGGCCCTACGTAGTATATAAACCTATTAGTGAAATCAACAGGTAACTTCTCACCCTTATCTAATATTTCGACCATTTTTTTGTGAGCTGCATCTCGTCCGGTCAATATTTTACCACTTAACAATATAGTATCACCTGCAATCCATTTTGAGGTATCTGTTTTAGTTATATCATTAATATTAACTCTATGTGTAGCAGCTCTCTTATCCCAAACAATATTAGGATAATCCTCAAGCTGTGGAGGGTCAAATGTAGCCTTGCCACTTCCATCTAATGTGAAATGCACATGTCTTGTAGCAGCACAATTAGGAATTATTGCTATTGGCTTACTCGCTGCATGGGTTGGGTAATCTAGAATTTTGACATCTAAAACAGTTGTTAGTCCACCTAGACCTTGAGCCCCTATACCTAAATTATTTATTTTTTGATATAACTCAATGCGTAACTCTTCAAGTTTATTACCAGCTCCACGAGCTAATAATTCCGTCATGTCAATGGGTGCCATAAGTGATTGTTTTGCCATCAGCATAGCTTTTTCAGCTGTTCCCCCAATTCCAATACCAAGCATTCCAGGTGGACACCATCCAGCACCCATAGTTGGCACTGTTTTTAATACCCAATCAACTATCGAGTCAGAAGGGTTTAGCATCGCAAATTTGGATTTATTTTCTGAGCCACCACCTTTAGCTGCGATTTCTACCTCGATGGTATTACCCGGCACTAGATTAAAGTGTACAACAGCAGGAGCATTAGTCTTTGTGTTTTGGCGTGTAAAAGCAGGATCTTTTAGGATTGAAGCACGTAGTTTATTATCTGGATAGGCGTATGCTAATTCTACACCATGGTTCACCATCTCTTGAAGTGACATTGTAGCATCAATAAATCTAACATCCATACCAACAGTCACAAAAGCACAAATAATTCCCGTATCTTGACAAATTGGGCGCTGACCTTCAGCACACATTCTAGAATTTATCAATATCTGTGCTATTGCATCTTTAGCTGCGGGAGATTCTTCTTTATAGTACGCATCACTCATAGCTTTAATAAAATCCTGTGGGTGATAGTATGAAATAAATTGTAAACTCTCAGCAATTGATTCAATAAAATCATTTTCTTTAATTAAGGCATTCATGTAAATAACTCCTTCTCTACCATCCAAGCAATAATCTGTATGCATAAACCTAACAACGATTATTATACCACGTTACTTATTAGCAAAAACCTCATTGTATAATTCTTCCATCCTAGATTTAACCATCTCATCAGGCTTAATCACACGACCCCACTCACGATTAGTCTCACCTGGGAACTTGTTAGTTGCATCAATCCCCATCTTACTACCTAAGCCAGATACGGGTGATGCAAAATCAAGATAATCAATTGGTGTATTATCTATTAAAGTAGTATCCCGAGTAGGATCAGTTCTTGTGGTAATTGCCCAAACCACATCTTTCATTGATCGGATATTTATATCATCATCAACTACTATGATAAATTTGGTATACATAAACTGACGTAAATAACTCCATATGCCAAGCATTACTCGTTTAGCATGCCCTGGGTAATTCTTTTTCATTGATACAATTGCCATTCTATAGCTACATCCCTCAGGTGGTAGATAAAAATCAACTATTTCTGGAAACTGTTTTTGAATTAAAGGTACAAACACTTCATTTAAGGCAACCCCCAAAATAGCTGGTTCATCAACTGGTTTGCCTGTATAAGTACTATGATAAATCGGGTTTTTACGAGTAGTAATTGTTTCAACTGTAAAAACGGGAAAATGTTCTTGTTCATTATAATACCCTGTATGATCCCCATATGGACCTTCAAGAGCGGTATCGTTAGGATAAATAAACCCCTCAAGCACAATCTCAGCATAAGCTGGTACTTGTAAATCACTTAAGATGCATTTGGTTAACTCAGTTCTACTTCCCCTAAGTAAGCCTGCAAACTGATATTCAGATAAGGAATCAGGAACTGGAGTAACAGCACCTAATATCGTTGCTGGATCACAGCCTAAAACGACCACTAATGGGTATGGCATACTTGGGTTTTCACGGCAGTGCTCTGCATAATCAATCGCACCGCCCCTATGGTGCAACCAACGCATAATTAGTTTATTTTTGGCGATAACTTGCTGACGGTATATACCTAGATTTTGGCGTTTTTTATGCGGCCCTCGAGTAACCACCAAACCCCAAGTGATAAGTGGTGCAACATCATCTTTATGGCACCTCCATATTGGTAGAGTTGATAAATCAACATCACCTTTATTAATAATCACCTCATGTACTGGTGCTTTGTTTATCACTTTTGGAAGCATATTGTAGAGTTGTTTTAGCATCGGCAACTTAGCAAAGGCATCTTTAATACCTTTTGGTGGTTGCGGCTCTTTTAGATTGGCTAAAAACTCTCCAAGTTCACGAAGTTCACTAATATCCTCTTTCCCCATAGCAAGAGCAACTCGCTTTACAGTACCAAACAAATTCCCAAGAACAGGGATACCTTTACCTGAATCAAACAATACAGCAGGTCCATTGTTATTAAGTACTTGAGTACAAAACTCTGCCATCTCAAGATCTGGAGATACATTTTGGTGTACTTTAACTAAGTCACCAATTTGTTCTAAATAGCTAATAAACTCTCTAAGATCACGGTACTGCATAAACCACCTAAATAAAACTATTAATAGATATTTTAATCTGTTTTGTTACACACTTGAGTAATTCACAAAAACTAAATAAATCGCATTGATTGATAGATTAGTTTAGCGATTTTTTAATTTCAGCAAGTTCTTTTTGGCTTAAATGTGAAGCTTTAGCAACTATAGACTCATCAACTCCAGATTTAAGTAACTCTTTCACCATATTTTGTGCCATTTGCATCCCTTCTTGACGTCCTTTTTGTAGACCTTCTTGAATTAGTTCTTCTGCATATGTCATAACATCCCCCTTGTAATCGTCAATACTGGTTATAATTTGTTCAAATAACGGTTTTAATTCACTCATTTTACGAGCCTTCATTAGATAGGTTACCGCACTATCAAATAAATTTTTCTGTATGTCATCTCTATAAGCAATAAACACTGCATTATATATTAACTCTACTACTTTTTTAAAATCTCTAACATGGATATGTTTTAGCACCATTTCTAATAGTGCCAATTTACCATGCTTTAGTATTTCATAATTTGACATAACTGTCAAATCTACTAAGCCAAATGTACCTAAGGGTATTTTATCTATTATATCAATATCCGCAAACAGATCCCTAAGCTCTGTCGCATATGGATACGGCGACTTTTCCCCGTTATAAAAAACTAGTGGCACAACTAACGGTAAATTAGCATCTACCTTATACTCATCTATATGCTTTTGTAATATCGATAACTGATATCTCAATATCCGTAAAGGCATTAGTTTTTCAGATCTTGACTGATGCTCTATCAACACGTAAATATAAGCACAGCTTGTTTTATTCAGCAAATCAGCTTTGTACACTATATCAGAAAAATATTTCCGTAAATCATCTTCAATATATGAACCTGACTCTATACTTAGCGTACTTAAGTCATATTTTGCAACTACGCTTTTATCTAGATGAAGCTCTAAAAACTCTCTTGCCATATCAATATCTGTTAAGAATTTTTTACTAAGCTCATCGTGCATTTTTATTAGATTATCTGTCTTGTAGTTACTCATTATTCTACCACGAAAAATAAATTAAAATTAAAAAATTTTACTCCAGCGGTTATTATAAACAATGATTTAAACATTTTTTTGCGTAATGTACGCAAAAAATGCTGCTTTTACAATTAGAGTAAATTATAGCAAGAGCTTTAAGGCTGAAATTGAAACCTCTTCAAACTATAAGTGTTCTGTAATACCACATATCATACCTATACTAGCAACTAAACACCAATACAATTTTTTGTAACACTACACCATGATATTTGGTACAATCTCTACTAAACGTAAACATGGAGTTTTAGTATGCCTAATGATCTACAAATTTTTGACTTAGTACTTTTTGGTGGTACTGGTGACTTAGTCACCCGCAAATTATTGCCAGCTTTATATCACGCGTACTCACACCAAACAATAAACCAAGACGGTAGATTTTTTGTCATCGGGCGGCGTGACATGTCCAAAGAAGAATACTGCGCTTTTGCTTATAATAAGGCTATTAAAGTAAAAGAAAAGATTGATCTAGAAAAATGGAGTAAATTCTGTAATCAAGTACATTACTATAAGATTGATGCAAATAATGAAGTTGACTATATTGGTCTACGTTCGCTCTTAAATCAAGAAATTACAAATATATTCTATCTATCTACTGACCCAGGTTTATTTAAATCAATTTGTCAAAACTTAGCAAGAGCAGAATTAAATACCATCAACTCTCGTATTGTTTTAGAAAAGCCGCTAGGACATAATCTAGCAACATCAAATGACATTAATGATTTTGTAGCTAAATTTTTTACTGAACAGCAAATTTATCGTATTGACCACTATCTTGGTAAAGAATCCGTACAAAACCTAATGGCAATTCGCTTTGGAAATACTTTATTTGAAGCATTATGGCGTCGCCAATGGATTTCAAGTATCCAAATCACTATTGCTGAGAGCTTAGGAGTAGGTTCACGTGGCGAATTTTATGACACTACCGGTGCATTACGTGATATGCTACAAAACCATCTACTGCAGCTATTGTGTATCGTTGCTATGGAGCCTCCATTTTCTCTTGATGCTGACACTATTCGTAATGAAAAACTAAAAGTACTCCAATCCTTAAAGCCATTTACTGAAGAAACCGTACTAAGTAATGTAATTCGCGGTCAATATAAAGCAGGAACCGTAAACAATGAAGATGTGTCAGGTTATGCTGATGAAGGCAATATACCCAAAGATAGCAAGACCGAAACTTATGTAGCCTTAAAAGCCGAAATTCAAAACTGGCGCTGGTCTGGAGTGCCATTTTATTTACGAACCGGAAAGCGTCTAAATAAACAGATGGCTGAAATTGTAATTCAGTTTAAGGACATTCCGTGTAAAATATTCCCTCTAAACGCTAATAATTTTGCTAATCGTTTGATTATCAAACTTCAACCTGATGAAACAGTACAGTTATATTTCCTGGCCAAACAACCTGGAGACACTAATGATTTACGCCCTGTTTATCTTGATTTAGATTTTCATAAAATGTTTACAACTAGAAGAACTGATGGATATGAGCGTTTGTTATTAGATATAATCAGAGGCAAACTTACATTATTTGTAAGACGCGATGAGCAAGAGGCTGCTTGGAAATGGGTAGAGCCTATTTTAGATACTTGGAAACGCCTAAACTTCACCCCTAAATTTTATGCCGCTGGAAGTTGGGGACCACCTTCTGCATCGGCACTACTTGCTCGTGACGGCGAATCATGGCATGAAGAATTAGTATAAATGAATAACAAATATTTATTATTAATAGCAACTAGTATTATTTTTACATCCTGTAGTTTATTTGGTAATACTAGCAATAGCTATCCAACCATACCGTTACCCCCACAAAAGATTAGCGAGAGTGATACCGCTATAGCTGTAAAGGAAAGCGCTTTAAAACATAACTCTAGTGCACCACAAGGATCAAACCCTGTAACTTATCCAAATCAAAGAACCATACAGGAATACCGCTCAAACGGCACGGTAACCCAAATCAAGGTTGATAATGGTAATGACATCCCTGATTATTATATGTACCCATCTCAGCAACAAGACCTAAATACGAATAGCACCCCAGGTAAGGACTTATCAATTCCAAGTTGGCAGATTAGTTGGTAGAGGTGTGTTACCATAGCTTACGATTAACGGGGGCTGATATAGCCCCCGTTCTTATTTATAACTCGTATTACCGTGAATATGGTAATATCAAGTTATTATTAAAAACTCAGTGAGTAAACAGCTGATGAACTCTCACTAACATTAGCACTCGAATATAAAGTACCACCATTTGCTGTGTAAACATACACATTACCATTGTATCCAGCTGAGAAATTGTAAATTTGAGACCCAGCAATCGGATTAGGAATTTGAGCACTTAACCACGAATTCGAACCATTTGGTAATACATATGCCTGATTCTCGAAAGTAGCAACATAAATATTATTTTGAAAATCGACATAAATCACTGACACATTGGACGGCACATTAGAATAATACTGAGAGTTTGTCAGATTAGCAAATATGTATGATTCACCAGTTATATGTGTTACTGAATAAACTTGGCTACTTCCTTGTGTCCAAGCAATAACTGTACTAGTGTTATTAACACCCTGAGGCGTTGCCGCAATTGAATTAACTGCACCTCCGCTATTATACCCCCCTGTAACTGCGTACTTATTTCCAGCAGTAGTAACTAATGAAGACTCATAACTATAGCTAGCTCCGTCAGCTTTAGCTATCGCAGTCATATTAACAATCCCGGCGCTACTAAATGCATTGCTCTCTGCATCTGGCTTAATAATACCCACACATACGTCACCAGAGTTAGTGCCCGCTATAAACAATGGAGTACTTTCAAAGCTCGAAGCAGCAACTGCTGAGACAGTGGTTGCACTCTTACTGCCAGATGCCACACATGGTGCCAATGAAACATAGCTTTCAGAACTAGGCAGTGTACCTGAGCCTCCATTCACTGATAGAATATTATATCCTACAGATTCCAGACCCGGGCTATTATACACACCATAACCGACAAACATAATTTGAGTATTGCCACTATTGCTCGTAACTAGACGCGCCCCAGTTGGAGCATTACTTCCAGCACATCCAGCAGCCCCTGGCACTGGGTTGCCAAAGCATATACTACGATTAACATTTGTTAGTTGGGCTGATTGCCATGCTGCAGTATTAGCAGTCGTATTCCACGACGAGGTAGTTGTAGCTGTAAAATAATCTGCTACACTTTCAGGGCCGATAGCTGCAGGTCCAAATAATATATTTGTTGAAACTAGCCACCCACCAATAATACTTGAACCGGAAGTTACAGTTGTATCTGCAATTAGAGGTGCATATACAGAACCGTTAGAATTACCGAGGAGATACAAAGGGTTTCCATTAGATTCAATATTGTCGTATACCGAGCCACTACCCATGCCGGCACCTAAATTTTGTGCTGGAGCAGAACCCGGTGGGGTTGCGTTAACTGCAGTTATATTTAAAGAGTTAGAACTACCACTTCCTCCTGAATCGCAAGCTGCAATTGTGGAAGTAATACCAACTGTAGTAATTAATATCACAATACTTTTCTTTATCATACCTTTTCTCCAAAAATTTATTAATTGAATTAAGCCGAAGAAATTTTATCACATACAAATTGAATTTTGTAAATTTTTATATTATATATCAGACCCCATAATCTGTTCTTAGAATATAGGATTTAATTATTTATAAAGACTTATGGCATTAGATATACTTTCAGATAAAAATTTGCCACCTTATTTCACAACTTACGCATCTAGAGGATATGCTAGATTCTAAAGTGAAAGGAAACTCCTGAATGAGTAATTCAGGTTGTTATA
>CAZJFO010000021.1:6931-25012 GCA_964545465.1 uncultured Neisseria sp. | reverse complement strand
AAAGATCCACCCTCAGGACCTAAATCAACTATCCAATCTGCAGTTTTTATTACATCCAAATTGTGCTCAATTACTACAACAGTATTACCGTTTTCAACAAATTTATGTAATACCCCAAGAAGTAAATTAATGTCATGAAAATGAAGTCCCGTAGTTGGTTCATCGAGTATATACATTGTTTTACCCGTATCACGCTTAGATAACTCTAAAGCAAGTTTTACCCTTTGGGCTTCGCCACCAGACAAAGTGGTTGCAGATTGCCCAAGACGAACATAACCAAGGCCTACATCCATTAAAGTTGTTAGTTTTTTATTTATATTTGGAATATGCTTAAAGAATACGGATGCATCTTCAACAGTCATTTCTAACACTTCATGAATATTTTTACCTTTGTAAGTGATTTCTAATGTCTCGCGGTTATAACGATGTCCATGACAGCTATCACAAACAACATATATATCAGGTAAAAAGTGCATTTCTACTTTTATTAAACCGTCACCTGAACAAGTTTCGCAGCGACCACCTTTTACATTAAAAGAAAATCTTCCAGCTTGGTATCCTCGTTCTTTTGCTTGGGGTACTTGGGTAAATAAATCACGTATAAAAGTAAATAATCCAGTATAAGTAGCTGGATTAGAGCGAGGGGTGCGTCCTATTGGGCTTTGATCAACATTAATTACTTTATCAAAATTCTCCAAGCCAATTAGCTCTTTAAATGGCGATGGGTTATCATGACTACCATATATTTTTTGTGCCATTTCTTTATATAAAGTATCATTAATGAGAGTTGATTTACCCGAACCTGATACTCCTGTAATACAGGTAAAATTTCCAATAGGTAATTTTAGATTAACATTTTTTAGGTTATTGCCATAGGCTTTATGTAATTCGAGATATCCTTTATCTTGCTTTCGGCGTTTTTTGGGAGTATCAATAGTTTTAACACCACAAAGGTACTGCCCAGTAATAGAGTGTTTATTGTTTAGGATGTCTTGAAGGTTTCCATGAGCGATAATTTGTCCACCGTGTTCTCCAGCGCCAGGTCCAATATCAACTATAAAATCAGCTGCTTTAATTGCATCTTCATCGTGTTCAACAACTATTACCGTATTACCCAAATCACGAAGTTTATTAAGAGTGCCAATAAGTCTATCATTATCCCTTTGATGCAAGCCAATAGATGGCTCATCTAGTACATACATAACACCAGTTAGACCAGAGCCGATTTGACTTGCAAGTCTTATTCTTTGTGCTTCACCACCAGATAAGGTATCTGCCGAGCGGTTAAGAGTAATGTAGTTTAGACCCACATCAATCAAAAAACTAATACGCGTAAGAATTTCTTTGATAATCTTATCACCAATTGGTTTTTTATGACCAGTTAGTGTAACTTTATCAAAAAAGCTGTGACAGTCATGTAATTGCCAAGTTGTAATTTCAGGTAACATGGTATCATTAACCATAACGCATCTTGATTCACGTCGTAGTCTTGAACCTTCGCATTCAGGGCATGGTTTATTGTTTTGATATTTAGCTAATTCATCTTTTACGTGTTGGCTATCTGACTCATAATAGCGGCGTTCTATGGTATTAATAATACCCTCAAAAGCCTGCTTTTTGGCAACAACTCGACCATTATGACCAATAACATTCATACTGATTAATTCTTCTCCAGATCCATATAGTAGAACGTTTTTAATTTTATCAGAAAGTAAGTTATAGTGGATATTAATATCAAATTTATAATGGTTTGATAATGCTGTAACCATTTGATAAGTATATTGATTGCGGCTGTCCCATCCTTTAATTGCACCATCAGCAATTGAACATTCGGGGTTTGTTATAATTTTTTGAGGATCAAAAAAAGTAATTTCTCCTAAGCCATCACATTTTTGACAAGCTCCAAATGGGTTATTAAATGAGAACATCCGTGGTTCTAGTTCAGATATTGAGTAATCACACTCTTTACATGAGAAAGTGCTAGAAAATAACTGTTCGTCATTAGTGTCTAAGTTTAGTGTAATAATTTTACCGTTACTGTGTTTAAGTCCAGTTTCAACGGAATCAGTAAGACGTCTTTTGATATCAGTTGTTATCTTTACTCGATCAACTACTATTTCAATATTGTGTTTTTTATTTTTATCCAGTTTGGGTGTTGTATCAATGTCGTAAATTGTGTTATCAATACGAACCTTGGTAAAACCTTGAGCTTGAATATTTTGTAATAAATCCAAATATTCACCCTTACGTCCACTAATTACTGGAGCAAGTATGGCGATTTTGGTGTTTTCTGGATAAGTTAGTATACTATCAACCATCTGTGATACTGATTGGCTTTGAAGTTTATGTTTATGTACTGGGCAAAAAGGATCGCCAACGCGAGCAAATAAAAGTCTTAGATAGTCATAAATCTCGGTAACAGTACCAACTGTTGAACGTGGGTTATGTGAAGTTGCTTTTTGTTCAATTGAAATAGCAGGTGATAGTCCTTCGATTAGGTCTACATCAGGTTTATCCATTTGTTGCAAAAACTGCCTAGCGTATGCAGATAAAGACTCAACATAACGTCTTTGACCTTCGGCGTATAAAGTATCAAAAGCAAGGGAAGATTTTCCAGAACCAGACAGCCCAGTAATAACTATTAGTTGGTTTTTAGGCAAGTCCAGATCAATATTTTTAAGATTATGGGTTTTGGCACCGCGGATAACAATTTTGTCTAGCAATTTATTTTCCAATAATAAGTTTATTCTAAAAATAGACACTAATTATACCATGGTATGACTTTATATGACGTGAATTATCCGTAGCTTTTTCCTAGATTCAAAGATGAAATGCAACAGGCATGGTGGTACTCTCAGGTGTGAAATGCGAATATACGTAAAAAATACACACCTATAATATTGTTTCAACATATATGTCAATAGAATGACAAATTATTTTAGATCAACAAAAGATCTTGTGTTAGGGCTAACAATAAGATACTATAAAAGTCTGTAAAAATATAACTTCTTTAGACCATTATATGTAATAATAGCAGTCTCGTTGACAACTCAGTAACTATTTTTTAAGGCTTCTTATGACGTATTTTAATCTTAACAAGAATTTATTTTTTCGTATATCAACAACGTGCCTGATGTTATCCGCCTATAATGCTGGTGCCATGAATAATGAAGCTAGTAATATCATAGCTAATACGTCTATTAATGCTAATAGTAAATCCGCTTTTGTACAAGATGATATTAATAATGAAGATTTACAAATACAAGCCAGTAAATCAATTACTGATCGTACAGTAACATTGAGCAAAACTACATCCTCAAAATATACTTCATATCTTTTACATGTTTATTCTTCACATGGGCATATTCAAGACAGATTATTTCCAGATGATCAGTCTTTATCAATAAAAATACCTAACGGAGCTATGAATGTAAGTATAGTGTTACAAAATATTGTATATGGTGGAATTGTCACTTCCCTAACATATAAAGTTGATAATAATTACACTGGCAATTTATGTATTAGTACACCGAACTTTATTCAGCAATGTTAATACTCGATATGATTTAGGGTGTTTACGGGTAATATTTAGAGATGTAGCTTTGAATAAAAACTATAATTGCCCCTTCGTCAAGACAAATTTTAATCATTTTATAGAAACAAATTTAAGCCACTAATTTTTCATTATCATTCTCGTAAATTGATAAACTGTTTGCCACGATCCGTCAGTTTATAGCCCATAAACTGACGGAAAATACCCCAATCATTATCGGCTACCAATTTCCCAAAGTTTAAGGATTGGCTCATATCTCGCATATTAATTTCTTCAACAACTATCGCATCATAAGCATTAGCTAATTTATGGGTTAATTCTTTATCTTTTCTCCTGTTTTTAATTCACTCTATGCTGGATGATTTTTACTAATCCAACTTTTGGTAAAAAAGTATAGCATTTTCTTCTATCCTAATTGCATTACTTGCTTCTTGATTATTTGTCATATAACTTTAGATGTGGTTTATAATTTCAATTATTAAGCTTCTAGCGTTTATTTGGTAGTTATAAATATCATTTAAGAGGTTTTTTGCTTTAATTGTAGATATTTTCTGAAATCTGCGATAATAATATTTAGTACTAATTATTACTATTTATATGAATAATATGCTTATTGCAATGATTGCCAAATGATTTGATGGGATCTGTTTATATAATTGATATTAAAAGGAAATTCTATTGTATTAAAAAGTATTTTATATGTGTTATAGTTAGTATATAATAAAAAGGAGGTGATTGTATATTAAATAGTAAAAAATAAATACTTCAATTAATTCATATTGAACAGTTGAGTATTTAAATAAAAATAATTTATGGAGAAAATAAAATGAAAGATAACAATCAATTATATGAAGATATAAGAGAAAAACTCGATTTTGAACCTAGTATAGATCCTCGTAATCTTACTTATTCAGTAGATAATGGTGTAGTTACCATAAATGGGAGTTTGAGTAGTTATATTGAAAAACAGGCTGTCAAACGTGCAGTTTATAGTGTACTAGGCGTGAAGGGGATCGCTGATGAAACGATAATCGAACATAGGTCAGCGTCTCAACCAAATGACAAAGATATTGTTACTGCGGTAACAAGAGTTCTTGATTGGGAAGGTACATTAGGAGGGAGTGATATCAAGGTAACAGTAGAAAATGGGATTGTGACGCTAAGCGGTAAAGCTCCTTGGTTTTATCAAAAAGAAAATGCTGAACGAGTAATACGTTACTTAGATGGGATTGTTTGTATTAATAATCAAATTCAGGTAGATCCTCGATTGGCTATTGAAACGCCAGATCAGGTAAAGGAAAAAATTAAAAAAGAACTGGTACGCCATGCATTATTAGATGCCAAAAGCATTTGTGTAGAAATACTTGGCACACGAATTACTCTGCAAGGGCATGTAGAGTCGTGGGCAGAATATAAAGAAGCGTCCCATATAGCTTGGTCAATACCTGGAGTATCTCATGTTGACAATCAAATATTAATTAAAAATTAATAAATTAAAAGGAGAATTATTATGTCAAATTTTTTAAATTGGTTAGATTTTTACCATAAAAATTCTGTTTCGGCACGTAACTATAATGAAAAAATATTATTGCCGCTTCATGATTTTCAGCAGGAGTTTGATAGCATGTTTAAGAAGTTTTGTCGCTCATTACCCAACCCTATAGCAAATTATCTTAATCTTAATATCAACCCTTCGCTTGATATTGTTGAAGATGAAAGTCTGTTTAAAGTGGAGTTGGAAATGCCTGGCGTTGATGAGAAAAATATTAAAGTATCAATTAATGATAATGTACTACATATCAATGCTTCTAAAGAAAACTCAAAAAAAGATGAAGGCAAAAACTATATTATGCGTGAAATTTATTATGGTTCTTATGAAAGGAGTATTCCATTACCAGATAATATAGATGTTGAAAACGCCGAGTCTACTTTTAAAAAAGGTATGCTTTGGGTATCTATACCTAAAAAAGCCATAGATAAGAGTAAGATTCGTGAGTTAGAGATAAAGAAATCTGATTAAAAATTAGCTTACCAATAGCTAAATTGCAAGGGAGAGAATTGATTGAAAATTGTTTTAGGAGTAGGTTCTCCCTTTGCCGATGATCAGATTGGTTGGCTGGTGGTTAGAGAGTTGTTAGGTAGGAGAGAGTGTAAGTATAAGATTAATGAAAAGGAATTAATTTTAAGAGAAGTAAATCGCCCTGGACTAAACTTGTTACATTTAATTGATTCAGATTATACCAATTTACTCATTATTGATATGGTAGTTACTAATTTGAATGAGATAGGGAGTATATATATTCTTAGAGGTGTTGAAATCCTTGGTTTTTCTGGTATGTTATCTTCTCATAGTTTTGGAGTTGCCAATTCATTGGGTTTAGCATATGTTTTAGGAATTGATATAACTAAAATAGTATTTTGTGGCATTGAGGGTAGGCAGCCAGATTCAAAAGATAATATCAGTAACGATGTAATAAATGCAGTACCGGAGGTTATTAAAAAAATAATAAAGTACCTTTAATATAATCTAGAAGTATACAGTATGCATGAGTTTTCTTTGTGTGAGGCAATTTTAAAACAGATAGCTAAGGTTAATGGTAATAATTTATCTAATGTGAAAGAGGTTACTATTGAAATCGGAGAACTTGTTAATGTTGATGTTAATTCGCTAAATTTTTGGTTTCCAGTTGTAGTTAAGAGTAAATTTAATACTGAGATAACTTTGCGCATTAATCAGATTGAAGCAATAGCTAGATGTAATAATTGTTTTCATCAGTTTAAAATAAGTGACTTTTATCAACCTTGTACATTTTGTAAGGAGTTTGGGAATTATGTTTTGATTAGCGGACAGCAGATGTTAATCAAATCGTTTAAATCTTTGTAGTTAAAAATAAGTGAGGTATAAAAATGTGTATTACTTGTGGCTGTGGTGGTGAAAGCGTTCATCAACATCATATTTATCAAGAGCAAAAAGATTACTTGGAAATTGATTTAGAAACCGCGGTATTAACGGAAAACTCCATATTTGCTAATCATAATCGTAAAATTTTTGATAGTAATAGAGTACTAGCACTTAATTTATTATCAAGCCCTGGATCTGGTAAAACAACTTTACTTGAGGCAACAATAAAATCTTTTAGCACACACTGTGATATTTATATAATTGAAGGGGATCAACATACTAAATTAGATGCTGAACGTATTAATAAACTTGGGGTAAAGGCTTATCAAATTAATACAGGCAAAAATTGTCATTTAGATGCCCACATGGTGAATCATGCTTTAGAGCATCTAAATATCTCAAATATTTCTCATAATGGTTTTATATTTATTGAAAATGTTGGAAATCTTATTTGCCCAGCACTATTTGATTTGGGCGAGCATCTAAAGGTGGTAATAATTTCTGTTACTGAAGGTGAAGATAAGCCGCTTAAGTATCCGGATATGTTTTATGCAGCAGATTTAATAATCATCAACAAAATAGATCTATTACCTTATTTAGATTTTGATATTGAAAAATGTATAGTCAATATACAAAAAATTAATAACCGAGCAAAAATCATGCAATTGTCAGCATCCAAACAAAATGGAATATCTACGTGGATAAAATGGTTATATTCTGCTCAAGATTTCTATTTATTATAGAGGTAACAATAATGCTAGCTATAAAAATATTGATTAAAGGAGTTGTTCAGGGAGTAGGGTTTCGTCCAACTGTTTACCGTATTGCTGATACACTAGGTCTACAGGGATGGGTAAAAAACTCTTCTAATGGGGTAGAGGTGGTAATAAATACATCTTCCTCAAAGCAGTTTTTATCGGCTTTAACTCAATCGCTTCCTAGCTTAGCAAAAATTGACTCGATTCAAGAAGAGATTATTGATGTAGAAGATGCTCCTAATGATTTTACAATTTTGACCAATAGTAGAGATCACGTATTCAATAATACTCCAATTCCAATAGATAGTTGTATTTGTGACAATTGTATTTCTGATATATTCAATTCTAAAAGTAAATATCATCTTTATCCATTTACCAACTGTTGTGATTGTGGGCCTCGCTACACAGTGATTAGTGATTTACCTTATAGAAGATTGGATACTACTTTAGCCTGTTTTCCCTTATGTGAAAGTTGCAATGATGAATTTATAAACCCAAGAAGTAGGCGTTATCATGCTGAGGCGAGCAGTTGCCAGAATTGTGGTCCAAAAATGGATTTAGGTTTAGATGTTGTAGCTAATTATATTTTGAATGGAAATATTGTTGCATTAAAAACTACTGGTGGTTATGTATTGATTGCAGATTCTGCTAATTCTGCAACAATTAGCTCCTTACGTATACGTAAGCGTCGCAAAGCTAAGCCTTTTGCATTAATGGCACTTAATACTCAATCGATTAAAGATTATTATTGTAAAGTTAACCTTTATGAACAGCAGCTTTTAAAATCTAAACAGTCACCAATTGTAATACTTGAGAGAAATGCTGATTGTTTTAATAATGCTCAAGAAATTGCACCTAATTTAAATACCCTTGGATTTATGTTGCCTAATACGCCTATGTATTATTTACTTTTTTATTATCTATTAGGATCCCCACGTGATCTTAAATGGCAAGAAGAGAGTTATTCAATAACTCTAATAGTTACTAGTGCTAACTTAACTGGCGATAGTATTATTCACGAAGATGATGAAGCGAGAAAATCATTAAAACAAATTGCTGATGTTATAGTTGGGTACAACCGCGAAATTATAATCCCCTGTGATGATTCGGTAGTTTTACCGCTTAAACAACAAGATATAATAATCCGTAGATCTCGTGGTTATGCACCAGAGCTATATCATTTTAACTATAAATTGCCACAGGTATTAGGTTTAGGTGCGCATCAGAAAAATACAATATGTTTTACTCGAGACTACCAAGTATATTTATCACAATATTTAGGTGATATGAGTTCTCATGCTGTAATTAAAAACTTTAATAAGACTCTGCAACATTATAAACATATTTTTGGATTTAAGCCACAGTTAGTAGTGAGTGATCTGCATCCTGATTTCCATACTACATTAGTAGCAAGCAGATATGAATTGCCGCATTTGCAATTGCAGCATCATTATGCTCACTTAGCTGCTACTATGGCAAGTTGCCAATCTATTGGGCAAAAGCTACAACAAAAAGTTATTGGGTGTATTCTAGATGGATATGGCTATGGAGTTGACGCTAACTCATGGGGCGGTGAATTAATCAAATTTGATATGCGAGATCTTAGTTTTACACGCCTATCACATATACCATTTCTAACTATTCTTGGTGGTGCCGATAATATAGAACGAAAACCATGGATACTTGCATTTGCATGGTGCCAAGAGCATAATTTGCCTATCCCTTGGCATATAGCAAATTTATCAGATATAAAGCTGGTTAATGATTTGAATAGAAATAAATTTTCTACGCGTACTACCAGCATGGGGCGTTTATTTTCTTTAGTAAGTGCTTTGTTAGGCATTTGTTGTGAAAGCAGCTATGAAGCTGAGGCTGTACTTAGACTTGAAAGCATGGTTACTAAAACTAAACTTGAAAGTAAATACGCTAAATTAACCGTCGATGGTAAACCTGATATTTCATCTTTAATTGAGACCGTTTATCATATAGCTTTTAAAAAGGGTAGTATTACTGAGGCGGTTAACACATTTTATTCAAATTTGGGGGATATATTGGCACAATGGGTTATTTATCATGCATTAAATCAGGGAGTATATCAAGTTGCAATTGGAGGAGGTTGCTGGCAAAGTCGTTACCTATTACCTTTAGTTAAAGCAAAACTCCATTTAAAAGGATTTGATTTATTGATTCCTCAGGGTTTACCATTAAATGATGAGGGTATTAGCTTTGGTCAGGCTTGGTATGGTGCACAACATTTATTATTAGGGAAGATATGATGTGTTTAGCAGTACCAGTTCAGATTACTAAATTATTATCCAATAATCGTGCTATTGCCTCTTTAAGTGGTGTAGAAAAAGAAATTTCTTTGGCTCTAATTCAAGAAACGGTTTTAGTTGGTGATTACGTAATTATCCATGTAGGATATGCTTTAAATAAATTAAATGAGGAAGATGCAAAAAAAACCTTAAGTTATTTTGAGCAAATGTTAAATGAAGGATAGGTGTTATGCAATATATCAATGAATTTCGTGACCCAAAAGTAGCTAAACTGCTAATTAAACAAATTAATTATTCAGTTAAAATAGGTTGCAATTATCGTTTAATGGAGTTTTGTGGTGGACATACTCATGCAATTCATCGTTATGCATTACAGCAGCTGTTACCCAAAGAGATTAGATTAATACATGGCCCTGGTTGTCCAGTTTGTGTATTACCAGCACCCAAAATTGATCAAGCTATTTGGCTAGCAAGTAAGAATAATGTGATCTTATGTTCTTATGCTGATATGTTACGGGTTCCTGGAGGTAAGCAAGATAGTTTATTAAAATCTAAAGCGCGTGGAGCCGATGTTAGACTAGTTTACTGCGTTGATGATGCACTAAATTTAGCTTTAAATAATCCACACAAGACAGTAATTTTATTTGCTATTGGGTTTGAAACTACTACTCCACCAACCGCTCATATAATTTTAGAAGCTAAAAGGCTTGGGCTAACAAATTTTAAAGTATTTTGCAATCATGTCTTAACACCGATTGCAATGGAAACTATTTTAAATAGTAATGAGGTTCAATTAGATGGTTTTATTGGCCCATCACATGTAAGTATTGTGATTGGCAGTAATGCTTATAGCAAGATTGCTTATAAATATGGAAAACCAATTGTAATTGCTGGGTTTGAACCACTTGATTTGCTGCAATCAATTTTATATCTTGTTGAACTTATTAATAGAAATGAAGTTAATATAATTAATCAGTACACTAGGGCTGTTAGTGAAAAGGGTAATAAGCAAGCTCAAGAGATGATTGGAACTGTATTAGAGCTAAGAAGCACATTTAGTTGGAGAGGGCTTGGTAGTATTCCATATAGTGCTTTACAAATCAGAAACGAATTTAAAGAATATGATGCTGAAAGGTTATTCCAGATACCATTATTTATTTCAGATGATGTTAAAGGTTGTGAATGTCCACAAATTTTACGAGGTATAAAAGAACCGCAGGAGTGTAAATTGTTCGCTAAGGTTTGTACCCCTGAACATCCAATGGGAGCATGTATGGTTTCAAGTGAAGGTGCGTGTGCAGCTAGTTATCAGTATGGAGTATAAGATATTATGATAAAACTAGACTATAAGGAAAACATTGATTTGACCATCGGTGCCGGTGGTAGAGCTATGCATCGATTATTGGATCAATTAATTTTTAAAGAGTTCGATAATGTATATTTACGCAAAAAATCAGATCAGGCAATTATGCCGTCAATTAATGGTGATTTGGCTTTTACAACCGATAGTTATGTAGTCTCACCATACTTTTTTAATGGTGGTGATATAGGTACTTTAGCTATTAATGGCACTATTAATGATTTGGCGGTTGGTGGAGCAAAACCCTTGTATATTGCGGTAAGTTTTATTTTAGAAGAAGGGTTGCCACTTAATGATCTACGTACAATTGTACAATCAATGGCAAAAGCAGCACGAGATGCAGGTGTTTTAATAGTAACTGGTGATACAAAGGTAGTAGAAAGGGGGAAAGGTGACGCTATTTTTATTAATACCAGTGCAATTGGTGTTGTTGAGCATAATGTAATAATAAAGCCAGAGTTTGAGATTGGTGATAAGCTTATTATAAATGGATCTATTGCTGATCATGGAATGGCAATTATGGCCAAACGTCAGGGATTAGATTTTATGACAGACATCAAAAGTGATTGTGCTGCTTTAAACTCACTAATTAAAAGCATATTAGTCTTAAAACCATCAATGCGTTGTATGCGAGATCCCACGCGAGGAGGTGTGTCAGCAACTCTAAATGAGTGGGCTAATTCTTATCATATTGGAATTGAGATTAATGAAACAAAGCTAGAGATTAATGAAAATGTTAAAGGTTTATGTGAGCTATTAGGGGTTGATCCAATTAATGTTGCAAATGAAGGAAAAGTACTTATGATTTGCAAAAACACTGATTCAGATAAAATTTTACAGCAAATGCGAAAACACTACTTAGGTAAGAGGGCGGAAGTTATTGGTGAGGTTAAAAGTATTACTGATGAATTTGTTACCTTGCTAACAGTGTTTGGGGGGGTAAGGCGAGTTGAATGGTTGAATGCAGAGCAATTACCGCGAATATGTTAGTTTATTAATGGGAGAGTAAAATGAAACACTTTTTAGCTCATACACAAATAGATAATATGCTAAGTCTATTACATAATAAGAATTATAAATGTGTTGCACCACGTTATATTGATGGATCGATACATTACTCAGTTTTGAATAATGCTTCTGAATTACCTTGGGGTTTAGAGGATGAACAAAGTCCTGGGAACTATAAAATAATAAAAACCAATAAAAAGCGAGCATTTGCTTTTACTGTGCCATCTCAGTCAGTCAAACCAATGTTATTTAAACCAAAAGAAAATATTTGGAAAGTCATTCGTGATAACAATGGCAAATTAGTATTTGAGCCACAGCTTGTATTTGAAAAAATAGCTGTTTTTGGAGTGCGTCCCTGTGATTTACGAGCTATTGAAATACAGGATAGAGTTTTTAAAGATAGTACTTATCCGGATATTCGTTATATAAAACGTCGTGAAAATCAATTTATAATAGCCATGAATTGTACACATTCACACTCAAATTGCTTTTGTGTAAGTTTAGATGATAAACCTCAAGCCCTAAGTGGGTTTGATTTAGTAATGACTGAAATTAAAAATGGGTTTGTAGTTGCTAGTGGATCTGATAAAGGTGATGAGTTTTTAAGTCATCTAAATACAGAAGTAGCTAATAGTACCCAAATAAAAGCTGAGTCAGTAGGTATTGAATGTGCAATAACGGAACAAACTAAGTCAATTCCACCAATATCTGAAGTAGAATCTAAGTTAATTGCACACCCAGACCATCCTAGATGGGATGATGTAGCTAGTCGTTGTTTATCCTGTGGGAACTGCACTAACTCTTGTCCAACTTGCTTTTGTCATACCCAAAAGGAAGAGCCGAATGTCTCAGGTACAGAGAGTTATCATACAAAAGAATGGGATTCGTGTTTCACCATCGGGCATAGTTACACACATGGGGAAATTTATCGTGAAGAACTTAGACATCGTTATAGACAGTGGTTAACTCATAAATTTGCCACTTGGCGTGACCAATTTGATCTTAAGGGTTGTGTGGGATGTGGTCGCTGTATTACTCATTGTCCAGTTAAGATTGATGTTACCGAAGAAATTAACCATATTTGTGGGAAGTGAGGTTTTATGTTAGATATTTTTGATCCATACCTTCCTCATGAAGCAGAGGTTATTGAGTTTATTAAGGAACAGCATGATATTTTTACCTTAAGGCTGCAATTGACAGACTCCGAGTTAGCTAGCAGGTATAGGTTTTTACCAGGGCAATTTAATATGATTTATTTATATGGAGTTGGTGAAGTGCCAATGTCTATTGTTAACGATCGTAATTATGAAAAAGGTAAATTTGAGCATACCATTCAGATAGTTGGACGCTTGACTCTTGGTATATCAAAGCTTAAGTCTGGAGATAAAGTAGGAATTCGTGGCCCATTTGGAACAAGTTGGCCAACTAATGAAGCTAGTGGGAAAAATATAATTATCGTAAGCGGTGGGCTAGGTAATGCGCCTTTAGTTGCCGTTATAGAAGAAATACTCCATAGCCGCGACTTTTATAAAAAACTTTATATATTACATGGTATTCGTAGTTCTGATTTATTAATTTATGAAAATCGCTATGAGCGCTGGAATAACTCCATAGATACTAAAGTGATGATGGCAACAAGTCATATTGAACCAGTGGACAATGGTAAATGGACGTGGAGAAAAGGTTTTGTAAGCTGCTATATAACTGATTTGGATGTTGATTTTAATGACACTGCTGTAATGACTGTTGGTCCTGAGGCTATGATGAAGGCTATTGCTAAAGAGTTTGAAGCTGCCGGAGTTGATCCTAAAAATATTTATCTAAGTTTGGAACGTAGTATGAAATGTGCTATTGGTCATTGTGGGAGATGCCAGTTAGGATCACAATTTATTTGTAAAAATGGCCCAGTATATTCATATTTTGATTGTAAAAATCTTTTAGAGATAAAGGGGTTATAAAATGAGTACTCAAGACAAATTATTAGATTTATCTGTGCGTCCCAAAATTGCTATACATAAGTTTAGCTCTTGTGATGGTTGCCAGTTAGCTTTAATTAATGATGCGGTAGCTTTACTGGAATTAAATAAAATTGTTGATATTGCACATTTTGCTGAGGCCGGTGCACTTGATGAGTTAGCCCATGTAGATTTGGCTATTATTGAGGGTTCAATTAATACCATTCATGATATATCCCGTATCAAAGCTATTCGAGGCAACAGTAAATATTTGATAGCGGTTGGTGCGTGTGCTGTTTCAGGTGGTATTCAAGCATTACGAAATTTTACTAATTCTAAACAACTATTAAAATGGCAACATGATGTATATCCTCAACATACTGAAACTATTATTAAGCAAGATTTACCAACAGCTAAACCAATTAGTGCTTATGAAAAAGTAGATAGTGAAATTCGTGGTTGCCCGATAAATACTGGACAGATTTTGCATGCAATCCGGCAGGTATTGTTTGGAGTGGAGCCAGAACCTGAAACAAATCCAGTTTGTATTACTTGTAAGCAAGTTGGGGTCACTTGTGTAATCGTGGCTAAAAATGAACCATGTTTGGGTCCAGTAACTGCTGATGGCTGCGGCGCTCTTTGTACTAAATTAGGGCGTGGTTGCTATGGGTGTTATGGTCCAGCTAAATATACAAATATTCCAGCAATGAGCAATAAATTACGAGTAATAGGCTTATCAGACAAACAAATTATGCATAAATATCATCATATTAACAGTCAGGCTGAACTCTTTAAAAAAGAGGGTGAATGTAATGGAGAGTAAAAAAATTGAAGTGCCAATTTTAGCCAGAATTGAAGGTGAAGGTGCTCTGGACTTAGAAATAGTAGATGGTAAAATCATTAAATGTCAGCTAAGAATTTATGAGCCACCGCGTTATTTTGAGAAATTTCTTGAAGGACGTGAACCCAATGAGATTATTGATGCTGTAGCTCGAATTTGTGGTATTTGTCCAATAGCCTATCAGGTAGCATTCGCAAATGCTATGGAAACTGCATTTAAGGTCACGACTACTAAGTGGATTGAAGATATGCGGTTATTGATTTTTTTAGGAGAGTGGATTGAAAGTCATTATTTACATATACATCTATTGTCTGCCCCAGATTTTTTAGGTTATAAATCTGGTATTGAAATGGCAAAGGATTACCCAGATGAAATTTTAAGGGGGGTGAGTCTACAGCAGATAGGGAATGATATTATTACTTTACTAGGAGGAAGATCAGTTCATCCAAATGGTATTAGGGTGGGTGGGTTTTATCGTGCACCATTAATAGAAGAAGTAGGGTTATTAGTTCCGCGTTTAAGATTGGCATTAGTTAATGCCAAAAAAGTAATAGATTGGGTTGCAAGATTTTCATTTCCCAATCATGAGATACCATTTTTAATGGTAAGCCTCCGGCATATTAGTGAATATCCAGTATTAGCAGATAGTATAATTACAAGTAACAATCAGCAGTTTCATATTAATGATTATGATAAATATTTTAATGAGTTTCATGCTGTACAATCAACTGCCCTACATACTACTACACTAACAGGAAGCCCTATATTATTAGGTCCATTATCACGAATTAATCTTAATTTTGATCATTTGCCAAAACATATGCAAAAAATAGCTAATACAACAGGGGTAAATTGGCCAAGTCGTAATATGTTTCATTCAATTGTAGCTAGATCAATTGAGGGATACTGGGCATTAGAAAAAGCATTACAGATTTGTGAAAACTACACTTATCCAGAGTCTTCATTTATGGAAGTTGCTTATGCTAAGTCAGAGGCATGGGGTGCAGTTGAAGCTCCGCGCGGTATTCAAATTGACCATATTAAATTTGATAGTGATGGATTAGCTTGCAGTATTCGAATTTCTGCTCCAACTTCACAAAATTTGCCATGTATTGAAGCTGATTTAAAAATGTCTTTAGAGAAATTTGGTTTGGATCGGCCAGATGATGAAATCAAGTTTTATGCAGAAAGAATAATTCGGAATTATGATCCATGTGTTTCATGTTCCGCACATTTTTTGACTTTAAATATTACACGATAAAATGTTGATTGAGATTTGTGATCTGTTAATTATTAGAAAGAGTAAATATGCTAACAATAAATTCATATCCGCGATTAATTAGTGATATTGGAGGAACAAATGCACGATTTGCGTTAGAAGTTGCTCCAAATAAATTAAAGAATATAAAAACTTTGCTCTGTAAAAATTATTCAAGCTTAGCACAAGCCATTAATGATTATTTAGCTCAAGTTGCATACCCTAAAATTAAGCATGCGTTATTAGCAATACCAGGGCCAATAGTTGAAGGTAAGGATAATTTAACTTTATTAAATAGTCCATGGAAAAGCGTTTCACGATTAGAAATTCAACAGCTTACCAAATTAAGCAGTTTTGTTTTCTTAAATGATTTTCATGCATTGGCATTATCATTACCGTTTATTCCGCAAGATAAACTAGTAAAAGTTACTGCTGTTAGTTCTGATGAAAATAAGCCAAGGTGTGTAATTGGCGTAGGGACTGGACTTGGAATGGGGGTTTTATTGAAAACACCCATTGATAATAATTATTTTGCATTGCCAACTGAAGGAGGGCATTCCAGTTTTCCTGTATTTAATGAGCAAGAATTTGAATTATGGAAATTCATACGAAATCGTCATTCACACGTATCAGCAGAGCGACTTTTATCAGGTATGGGGTTAGAACTAATTTACCAAGCTTTATGTCATCAAAAAATGATTAATGTTGAATGTGTACCAAGCCCTGAAGATATTACTAAACGCGGTATAACTAATCAATGTGTTATTTGTAATGAAACATTACATCACTTTTGTCGTATGTTAGGTACAGTAACTGCTAATCTTGCATGTATGTCTAATGCATATGGAGGGGTTTATATTGGTGGTGGAATTGTTCCTAGGATACTTGATTTTTTTCTTAAGTCTGATTTTAAGAGTAGGTTTTGTGATAAAGGAAGACTAAGTAGTTATATGTCTAATTTACCAATATATGTAATAATGCATAACTATCCTGCTTTGTTTGGATCTGTATATGCTCTAAATACATATTTATCTCTGTAAGTTATAATAATCAGGTATTTATTCATTTAGAGTAAAATTATACTGAGATTTGACCCACCATAACACATAAAATATTTGAGGTAATTGCATGCATTCCGGCATCAGGTGTAACTATTCAGGGGATAGATAAAATCAATATTTACCGCGTTTTTAATTATTATGCTAAAATTACTCCTATCAAAAATATTTAAAATTAGTAAATAAATAGACTTATTCAATATTACCGAATTATTATCTGATAGTACACGCTTAAAAGAGCAATTAAAGCGCGAATGTGAAATCAATCATAGTATTCGCTTAGAGAGTTATTGCCTGAAGAAAACTGTTACATCTTTGGAGCTAAGTACAGTTACTAATTTAAATCTAGTGCCAAGATTACGGAAGTTGGAATGACGTGGATAATGATACACATACCGAGATAATGTTTTTTCAAAGTACTGCTATTGGTACAATTCCTAGTGAGCCTGGCTTATTTGAGTTATTTCTAAGCCATTATAACAGCCTAGAAGGTTTATCAATCTTTGATAAGGTACAAGTTATAGTTCCAAATCATGCCATGAGTGCTTTTATGAAGGATAATGTTGCAAGAAGCCTTGGTATCTGTGCCAATCTTGACTTTGTAGTATTACCTGGCCCTGTTATTGAAAATATTTATAAAGCTAATAACCCCGATGTAATATTATTTGATTTTAAAGAAGCTAAATATATAATTTATGATTATTTATGCAACAATAAATTATCAAGCCAAGATAGTGTAGAACTAAATCAATATATTAATCAAAATGATAAACTTGATATCTATAGAGTTTATCAATTAGCTAGTCAATTACAACAGATTTTTCACGAATATTTATATTTACGAACATTTGAATTGTTAAACCTTGAAAAATCAAAATTCCCAAGTTGGCAAAAAGAAATTTTATATCATCTATTTAAACATATAGGTTCAAAAAAAACATTTCTTGATATCTATATTTATCTTACTACTATGGATATTTCAAAACTTAATTTACCCAAAAGATTGTTTATTTTTGGTCTGACAAGTATATATCCATCCCAACTAGGTATTTTGAAGAATTTGGCAAAAAGTGTCAATATATATTGGTACTATCAGCCATGCTCGTATGAGT
>CAZJFO010000021.1:0-6921 GCA_964545465.1 uncultured Neisseria sp. | reverse complement strand
AGTGATACTACACGTAGTAAACTTGAAAAAAGACTTCTTAATGAACCAGACCTCAACCTTGATGATTTATATTTAACTTCAGGTAATCCACTTCTAGCGAATTTAGGTTCTCAGTCACGCGAATTCATTGAACTTCTTCAGGCAAGTGATATTACGGTATATGACTTTAAACCAGAAATATCAACTCCAAAAATAGATACAATGTTATCTATTGTCCAAAATGATATTAGAGCACTAAAACATAGAATAACCCTAGACAAAAGAATTCACCAAAGCTATTATGAAGATCCAGTAGAAATTAGTAATTATAATATCAAGATAAATAGCTGTCATAATAGAATGCGTGAAGTACAAGTGATGTTTAATGAGATTGTTGGTATTTTAACCAATGATAATAAATTAAATGATATTTTAGTTGTAGCACCAGATATTGATTTATATGCTCCATATATTAGTGCTGTTTTTGATAATGAAGTACTTTCTAATAATCAAAAAATACCTTATAATATAACTGGTAATCGCCGTCATAGTGATTATAAAATATTGGAAGCCATAAAGCTTATAATAAACACTCCTTATATTATAAATGTTAGTTACTTTATTGATATATTAAATCAAATTGGAGTTTCAAAAGCTGAGGTTAATTGGATAAAAAAATCCCTACTAGATAATGCAACTCATTTTGGGTATAGTCGTGATGATTACAGCAAATATGGTTATCAGAGCTATCCTATTCATAGTTTTTTACAGTTTATAAATAATATAACCCTTGGTGCGTGTTTGAATAACTCTATGTTTGAATCAAAAGTACCTATTTATAATTCTAATGAGGATAAATACATTCCTTATGATAATATTGATAGTAATCAATTAGAGTTATGCGAAAAAATTATTAGTCTATTTAATCTCCTATCAGAACTACGTCAAGTATTTTATATTGATGAAAATACATTAAGAGAATTAAGTGTAAAAGAAGTACACGATATATTAACTAATATAGTTAACTTGGTTTTTGAAATGAATATTGTGACACAAGTTTTTTTGGGTACATTGTTAGAAATTAATCTTAAAGCCCCACTTGATTTACTAATTATTAATCAGATAATAGATGAGTATTGTCGTGCAAGTAGTACTAAAATAAATCTTGATGGGCGAATTACTTGTGCATCTCTTGGTTATTTACGAAATATTCCATACAGGTATATATATATCTTAGGGCTAAATTTTGGAGAGTTTCCATCAAGCAATACTCCTAATCAATTAAGTATTCTAGCTAAAACTTGGCACTTAGCAGATCGTAATTATAATATCGAAGATAAACAAATATTTTTAGATACTATTTTAGCGGCAAGAAATAAGCTGTATCTTAGTTATATTGGTAGATCTGAAACTGATAATAGCGAAATTCAGCCATCTCCAGTGCTTGGATTATTAATCAATACAATAGAACAAAGCTTTACTGGCATTGATAGTATTATAACAACTAATTCGCTACACCCTTTTTATAATAATCGCCAAAATAATTATTCTAGGTTATGGTATAAAGTTAGCTCTCAAATAACCAATAGTTTTGAAGATAAGCGTTGGGATTTTATTAATCTAAAAAAACTTGAACAAATGGATATTGCTGTAAAAGTAGATAGTATCGTAAATACTTTTTTATACACTAATTCTAACTTATATAAAACACTTGGGTTAAGTACTTATAATGAAGAAATAGAGCTAGAGGATACTGAAAACTTAATCTTATTTAATAGAAGTATTGCCAAAAAAATCTATCGAGTATTTGAAGAGTATAAGTTTAAATCAGATCAACTTTATGAGTACTTGAGTACAAAAGGAATTATTGGCTATCAACATTTTGGTGAAGCTCAATATAATTACTATAAAACTCTTTATGATTTCTATAAAAAACTTAGAGGTAGTGAGGCAGTTGCAATTAATTTTACTCATACTATTGCTAGATATGATGAAAAATATAATTTATTAATTAATGGAACTGTATATATAGAAAATGATAATATAATTCTTACTCCAGATTTTATTGATATTAGTGACAAGCCGTTAGTTAATAAATTTAGTGACTTACTTTATAAATTAAAATTAACCGCTATGGTATATGCTTCATTGATAAGCCCTAAATTAAATAAGGTACTTATAGTACGCCAAATAAATAGCTCTTTAGAAACTAGTGATTTGGTAATAAATATCAATCAAGATAATATGATAAACCAAATTTTAGTATATTATTTAAGAAGTTTAAATAATCCAGTTTTAATCCATAGAGCAGCAATTGAAGAATATGCTAATACCTTATCAATAAGTAAGGCCTATAGCAAGTATTCTGGGTCTTTTAATAACTTTGATATTGAAAAGATAAAGCAAGATATTATTTGGGGAACAATTGCCAATAAATACTTTGATATTATTAAAGATGCTGAATCAATTAATGATATTGTAAATATAGGTGAATTATTATCAAAAGTAGAAAGTATTTAGATATGGCAACCCATCCGTTAAAGCAGATTGATTTTAATCAATCTAATAATGCTTATGTTATTGAGGCATCAGCCGGTACTGGTAAGACTTGGACTATTGAACGACTCTTTATCAAGGCTTTGTTAGAATCTAGTAGGCTTGACAACACCATAATTGGTATTGAAAATATTTTGGTAGTTACTTTTACAAATGATGCAACTAATGAATTAAAAGATAGAATTTCATCCCAAATTAAGGCAACAATAGATCAGATTGTTTATATTCATAATGAAGTAGCTACCGAATCGGATATATTTTCTACTTATTTAGAAACGCGTAAAGATTTATACATACGTGATTTAACTATCCTAAATCGAGCTTTACAAAACTTTGATTGGGCAAGTATTTATACTATCCATGGTTTTTGTAAGAAGATTCTCAATGACTATCCTTTTGAGTGCCTGATCAATCCTGAATTTGAACTAGTAAATGATAAAACAGAAGTACTAGAATCTTTGGTACTTAATTTCATGCGTAGTGAGATAATCAATAGATTTACTAATGATATTGATGTAGTCCTTACAAATTTAGAGAAGATTTTTACTAGTAGTGATATAACAAAAACTTTAGTTGGGCGAATTACTTCTAAAATTCCTTGCGATATTTTAACTATTAAAAATGCGACGTATGTAAATAAATATAATATAGGTATTACACCTAATTTATCAAAATTAGCTGATCCTCAACTTGATAGCGAGATATTGCCATTAGTAAAAGCTGAATTTCTTGCATCTGTTATTAACTATATTATCAATAATTACATACAAAACAATAAATTGAGCTTTGACGAGCTTATCGAACGTATCTCAGATAGATTATTTAACTCTAAAATATTAAGTGATAAAATATTTAGTTTATATCCCGTAGCTTTTATTGATGAATTTCAGGATACGGATAAACTTCAATGGGAGATTTTTAGTTCAATTTACCACCTTGATAGAGTAGGGCGAGGAAATGTTGTAGTAGTAGGTGATCCTAAGCAAGCTATTTATAGCTTTAGAGGTGCGGATATAGATACCTATATTAAAGCGCGTCATCAAATCACCAACAAACTGAGTCTTGATAGTAATTTTCGTTCTAACTATAATATAATTAATTTTATTAATGAGCTATTTGTAGCTGATGGTGTTTTAGGTGATGGTATTAAATATTCACCGAGTATTGCTAAAACGAATACTGGAAATACATTACCAGAGCTAGAGGAGGTTACATTAAATGCAAGTAATAGGGGTGTAAAAGCAAATTTTTATAATGAGAATGTACAAATCGTTATAATAAATGGTACAACTAAGCCATTAAGAACTAACTCACTATTTAAAGCTATGACTTTTGAGATATTGTCGCTCTTAAATACAGATAAAACACTTGGTGGTAAAATAGCTATATTGGTTAATAGGAATCAGGAATGTACTGAAGTGGTTGAATATTTACGTATTTATGGTATTGCTGCGTCGGAATTAAAACTAGGTAATATATTTGCTACAAATACTGCTAATGACTTATTTTTGTTTTTAAATTCAATATTTGATTTAAGTATTCGTAAAAATTTTATTAAAGCAATTACAAGCAGACTATTTAATTTTGATTTAAGCAATTTAGTAAACTTTAATGATAATAAAGAAATACAAATTTTATTACAAGATTTTTATTATTATCAGCAAACTTGGAGTACCAAAGGGGTGATTTCTTTAATTTACACCTTATTTAATAACTTATTTAAAAATGATACCTATAGCATAAATAATCGTGAATTATCAAATATTTGGCAACTGGCAGAATTACTAAATAGAAGTAGTGCAACTAGTCAAACTGAATTATTATTCTGGTTTCACCAAAAGATTATTAATGCAAGTAAAGTTACTAATATAGATGGTCAAAATGAAGAGTTAGTACGGCTAGATAATGATAATGAGCAGATACTTGTTACCACCCAGCATAAGTCAAAAGGACTTGAATTTGATATTGTGTTTTGTCCATTTTTCAAGAGTAATAAAGCTTTAGATAAAAAACACCTTCCATTTTTTAGTAGTTATTCTTATGACGGTATTTTTAATTCATCAATGGTAACTGATGAAACTCTTGGGAGCTATATTGTTAATAAAGATAACAAGGAGTCCCAACGTTTAAATTATGTTGCTCTTACCAGAGCTAAAACACGTATCTATATTTATCTAAAACAGCCCACAATTCTCAAAAGTGGCAAATATAGTACCAGTGAAAAACCAGATAAAATTACCGAATTATTTGGATATGTCAAAGATAAGCCTGATGATTTATCTCATCCTCTATTTAACTATCCTAAGTTTTTCTCAAACAATCCACAGGATGGATTTAAAAAACCCTTAAATGGAGTTATTGCTTATAATCGTGACTTAATTAGTGATAATGATCTTAAATTACTACATTTTATTGATAATGCAGCAAAGAGTAAAAAAACTAATTTAATTGATGTTAAAATTAATCCAACACCAGTATTTTATCGTCAAAGCTATACTTTACTGACCAAAACAAATGAGCCAAGTAAATATAGTGATAATGACGATACTAATAATCCTATTGCAGAATTAGAGTACCGCTATTCCATATTATCAGATAAAGAGTGCCGTGGACCTACTTTTGGGGTGTTATTTCATCATTTGTGTGAAAACTATCCTTTTACTCATGATAAACTTAAATCAATACTTATAAAATATAATATCGATAATGAAATATATCATAATGAATTAACAAAAATGCTTGATGAGGCATTTAGTTATCATATTTTGGATAATCTTGGGATAAGTGATTTTACTAACAGTATGCATGAGCTTGAATTTAATTTATCAATAAAAAATACTATTACAATTTGTGCAGATATTTATTTATTAATGTGTAATTATTTTGGAGAAAAACATCCATTTACTCTAGCATGTAGAAGTTTAGGTACAATAGAGGAGGGCTTTTTGGTTGGTTTTATTGATTTATTATTTGAGCATAATGGGCTATACTTTGTACTCGATTATAAAACTAATACTCTGACTGACTACACATCAACTTCAGATATAAATGATGTTGATAACCCACTTATTATTTCAATGGCAGAACATCATTATTATTTACAGTATTTACTTTACTTAGTAGCAGTCAAACGCTATCTGGAACAAAGGCTTAAAATTGAGGATGCAAGTCACCTATTAGGAGGTGCCGCGTATTATTATGTTAGAGGTATTTATACGGCTATTACACCACAAGGGGTTTTTATTGATAAAAACTGTCAACATCTAGTTAGTGAATTGGATAAATTATTTTATCCAATTCAGATATAAAACTAGTTATATTTTTGAGCTATTATCAATTATAATTTTATCTTTATATGTTTCATAGTCTGAGGGGCAACTCTCAACTAGCATGTCTTTTATTTTACTAGATATTGTTATAGATTTAACATCATTAAGTGGTATTTTGCCATCATAATGCATTTCTATAGGGCCAGCATCGCCTTGAAGTATGCTTTTATTAAACAGCGTCCAGAATTTCATTCTATCATTTTCGTTTAATAACACCTCTTACGCATAAACAAAAACAAAGAAATAAGCGGATTAGTGGTTCAAGATATATTGTTGAACGTACCAATGCAACAATTAAGAATATCTTTAAATTTACTAGAGCAAAATATATCGGGTTAGAAAGAGTTAAAAATCAGGCATTATTAGTTGCTGTAGCTCATAATTTGCTTAAAGCTGCAAATAAAATTATTGTCCAAATAGAGTTTTATAGGAAAGTAGTATCTAAAAATTCAATTATTGGGCTATTTGAATAAATATTAGGGGTAATGTGGTATGCTTACCCATAAAAAATTCAATAAATCAGCGATTTTTAGAAATTATTTGGAATAAAAGTAAAAGATATTATTTTAAAATACCATCGTAAGGGAATGTTTTAAAGAATTGCTAACATGCAGAGGTTTCATGCATTCATTTCTTTACAAATACGCAAGCAAACTTTAAGATCTTCATTATTTACCCGAAGTTCTGTCAAATAAAATGCACGGTTTTCAATTTCTGAATTAACTCTGATTATTAGCTTGATATTATTTCTTGCTAAGACTCTAAGCTCTGAACCATTATTGTATTTATGGTAACGACTAAACCCCTGAACTATCCTTTCGATATAAACACTCAACGTTAATGTGTGCTTATAAATCGGCAAATGCTCATACTGGGCCATAAATACTAAATCAATTCTAAAAACTAAATTTCTAACTAAACTCTATTTTTATCGGGAGGTGGCATCGAGCCACACTCCCGATAACTGTTACCGCCTTTAAATGGCGGCAACAAAAAGAGTCAAATGGCCCATGTTCAAATTAAGTGCACCACTAGCTAAAATAGCCTAAAAATAAAA
>CAZJFO010000020.1:24751-26076 GCA_964545465.1 uncultured Neisseria sp. | reverse complement strand
ATGTTTAACTACGTAACATTTGGTACCTGGTGCACTTAATTTGTTAATTGGGGTGTGATTAAATTAGTGGCAGCTGTTTTGGCTGTTATTGTGGTTATTTATTTTTTTAGGAAGTTTTCGCTAGAAAAATTGACCCTAGTTGAACAGGCAAAGATTGCATTTATAGGTTTTGTTTCTAATTTGCTAGATACCGTTGGGATTGGAAGTTTTGCAGTTATAGTTGCAATGAGAAGAATACTAGGTGTAATGCCTGATGATGTTAAATTAATTGGTAGTATGAATATTCAGGCTGTTATAACTGCCTTGGCACAAATGTTGATTTTTCTTCATTATATTCAATTAGATTTAACTACGATGCTAGTTGCTATAGCTATGATAACTTTGGGCGGTTTTCTTTCTGGACTCTTTGCAACACAAATTAAAACTAGTTTAGTTCGTAGAATTATGTTGATAGCTTTTATAATAACAGGAATTTTATTGTTTTTAATCCAAATTGACATTTTGAGTTTTTTGAATAATAGCCATGCAATAAATGGTATGAGGTTGATTTTTTTTGCTATATTTATGCTAATTGCGGGAGCATTGCCAGCTTTTGGTGTTGGCTACTATTCTTTAGTAAAAACTAGCATTTTTCTTTTCGGAGTAAATCCGATAATTGCCTTTCCAATTATGGCAACGGCTAGTTCATATCAAATGCCCGTAACTGCTATAACTTTTATGAGGTCAGGTAAATTTTATGCCAGAAGTTCAATATTATTGGCTGTGTTTGGAGTAGTCGGGGTTTTTATTGCAGCCCCATTAATTAGCTTTGTAGATCCATACACTTTGAAATGGATTCTATTTGTTGTAGTCATTTATAATATAATCACACTTGCAATTCCATCTAAAAAATAAGAGTGATAGCTCTAATTTTTTTAAATGGTTTTGCCATTTGTATCTGTTATAAAGCGTTTAAATGCGTTAATGCCATTACTATCGTTTTTAAATACACCGCTACATTCTAATACTTGCATAAACTTTTGCCCAATTTCTTTTTTAAGGTAGCCAGTTTCTTTTTTGAGTAAGGCATAACCTTTATGTAATTCTTTTATAAAATCTTTATGATGCCATAGTGGATGAGATTCATTGATGTCATATATTTTATCTGGATGATTTAGCAAAATAGCAATTTGTTCCAGCTCACTATCTAAGCGCCCCGGAAGTATAGCGACTCCCATTGCTTCAATAAGTCCGATATTTTCTTTTTTAATATTATGAAGTGCTTGATGTGGGTGAAAAATTCCATCTGGGTAGGTCTTGTTTTTTCGATTGTTCCTTAAGATTAA
>CAZJFO010000020.1:0-24741 GCA_964545465.1 uncultured Neisseria sp. | reverse complement strand
TTAAACGCTTCTAATAGTAATGGACTTGCTGATTTAAATATAGCTTATATTTATCATCTTCTGTTTTTCGAACAATTGGATTTAGAGTGTTATGGCGTTCAGTACTATAGCTAATTATATCAACGCTTTCATCATTATATTGTAACCATTTGGATAAAATATTCATACATAAGTTTAATAAATCATCTTTAGTCCCAACAATTTTTATTACTGATAATGGCCAATCAAGGATATAGCCATTTACTTGTGGAGCTTCATTCCACACAATTTCATTAAGTATTTTAGCTTTTTCCATTGGAAAAACATGAGATCCCGCCTGAAAGTGGTCATGAGTCAAAATAGACCCACCGACAATTGGAATATCAGCATTAGCACCTATTATATAGTGCGGAACTAAATCAACAAAATCAAATAAAGCCTTAAAAGTATCAGTGCCAATTTTCATATCGCGATGTTTGCTACTAAAAATAATCGAATGATTGGTATAATATGCATAAGGAGAAAACTGAAAGTACCATGTCTCACTATTAAGGTTTAGCGGAATAATCCTATGAGTGAATCTTGATAATTTATTGTAATCACCAGCAAAACCTTCGTTTTCTAGGCAAAGTAGACAGCTTGGGTAGTCATTTTTAGGGTGTAGTTTAGCTTTAGCAATTTCTTTTGGATCTTTTTCGGGTTTGGATAAATTAATTGTTATTTCTAAATCGCCATATTTAGTCGCAGTTAACCAATGTTGATTTTTCTTAATATCGACTACTTTTATATAATTACTAGCAATGCTTAACTTATAAAAATATTCCAAAGCTAAATTAATGCCTTGGTTTTTATGAAGAAGATTAAATGTGGAACGAACTATGTTAGGTCTTGGTATTAACACATCCATTATCCTACATTTTATAATATCTTCGGTGGAACCTAGGTTTAAGTTATTAGATACTACGTATTGATACATGTTGTCTAAAATCGAATCAGGGTATAGAAGTATCTCATCAATATCATGTTTTTTGGGAGTGGTCTCATTAAAGAGATTCAAGTAATGATTACGAATATAATTTACATCACAAGGTTCAATTAGACAGTTTTGTATTGCAAAGTTTATCAAGCGCTCAATTTCAAAGCTTATAGATACACTCATAGTGCATGAGCGCCTTTACCTATATTAGCAATATAAAAATCAGCACAAAGCTTAGTTTTTTCAGTATATATCTTGCCAACATTATGAATAAAGCTATCTACCACTTGATTGTGTACAATATTAACTGTACAGCCCCCAAAACCTGCTCCGGTCATTCTAGCCCCAAGTGTACCTTGTTCATTCCAAGCTGCTTCAACCAAAGTATCAAGCTCTATACCTGTAACTGCATAATTATCTCTTAACGAAATATGCGACTCATTCATAAGTGTTCCAAAAGCAACTAGGTCATTGTTTTTAAGTGCTATTGCAGCATCTTTGGTGCGTTGATTTTCAACAATAGCATGATGAGCTCTTAATTTATGAATAGGGTCTGTGATTAAGTGTTTATTAGCAAGAAATGTATCCTTGTCAATATCGCCAAGAGTTTTAATATCTAATTTTTGTTGTAATTGTTTTAACGCTGTTTGACATTCCAGAACCCTTTCGTTATATTTAGAATCAGCTAAGCCACGCCTTTTATTTGTATTAGCAATTATAATGATATATTCATTTAAATTTAGTGGAGCATAAGTATAATCTAGAGTGCTGCAGTTTAGAAGCATTGCATGATTTTCAATGCTCATCATTGAGGCAAATTGATCCATTATTCCCGAATTAACACCAATAAAATTGTTTTCTACATTTTGTCCCCATTTAACCAATGTAACAGGATCAATATTAAATTTGTAGATATAGTTTAGGATAGTAGCGATTAAAACCTCTAATGATGCAGATGATGATAAACCAGCTCCATTGGGTATATTGCCACCAATAGTGATATTTAATCCTTGTAGAATTTTATAGCCATTATCCAAAAATATTTTATACATACCTTTGACATAATTTGCCCAGTCATGTCGTGTTTCAGGGGTAAATTTCTGGTTTAAATCAAGTTCAATTGTACCGATTTTACTAAAATTAGTAGAATAGAGTTTTATTTTATTATCACTTCTGGTGCTAACAATTGCATATGTTCCCTTATCAAGGGCACAAGGAAATACGTATCCACCATTATAATCAGTGTGTTCTCCGATTAGATTAACACGCCCTGGAGCAAAAAATTTAAAAAATTCACCAGCAGTGCCAAATAGCTTCTGGTGAATTGATTGTAATTCTTGATGCATAATTAACTTATACGATCGCCAAGATCACGAAGTTTTTTATTAGCTTTTAGGTTTAACTCTAACTCTTCAAGCGTTACATCCTTTGTTTCAGGGGTGTAATATTTTACTAGAATAACACCTAAAATACACGCTGCACTGAATAACCAGAATGTACCACTAACACCAAGGTTTTTAAACCACGTAAGAGTATATGAGCCAATAATTGCATTAAATGTCCAGTTTGCCATAGTGCTAACAGTAATACCGAAGTCACGACCCTCAAGTGGATAAATTTCCGCACAGATTACCCAAACAATTGGGCCAAGCGATATAGCAAAAGCAAAGATAAATAATAAGCAAAAACATAATAATGTATACTGTAATGTTGTGTTTAGCATAATACCAGTTGATTGTAGGTGGAAAATATAGCCACTAACTGTACATGATGCGATTAGAAGCATTAAACCAAAATAAAGGATCGGTTTACGCCCTAAGTTGTCAACATATTTAATTGCCAAGAAGGTAGTAAGTACATTGACTAGTCCAACAATCATAGTTGCTACAGCTGGATTATTAATCCCAGCTTCCATAAATATCTTACTAGAGTAGTACATAAAAGCATTCATGCCTGAGAATTGTTGTAGAGCTTGTAGCAATACCCCTAATAAAAGTACTTTCAGGAAGTATGGACGGCTTAGTAATTTAAAGCCACTTTTGGCACCAATCAAAGACTCTTTGATTTCTGAAATTTCAAAATCAACTTCAGCTTTGGTGTGGCGAATCTTAGTTAATACTTTTTCAGCCTCTGGAGCCCGTCCTACTAATACCAACCAGCGTGGGCTTTCAGGTAGTGTTAGAGTACCAATCAACATTATAGCCGATGGAATTAATAGTACCGCAAGCATAATTCTCCACGAACCAGTACTGTGGAGCGAAGCATTTGATACGAACATCAATAATATACCAATAGTAATCATCAGTTGGTACATGGCAATTAGCCCACCGCGAATTTTATATGGTGCTATTTCTGATAAATATAATGGAGCTACAAATGATGCAATACCTATTGCAATACCTAAAATAAATCGAGTAACTAAGAATGTATTGATATTGTGTGATAGTATTCCTGCTAGAGTGAATGTAGTAAATATAATTGCTGCAAGCACTAGGATTTTTTTACGCCCAAACATTCTCGATAGCCAACCGCTAAAAAGTGCACCAACTGCCGCACCAGCTAACAAAACCCCTGCTATTTGTTGTGATTGATCTTCAGTTAAATTAAAGTCTCGGGCTATAAACTCAAGAGCACCATTGACATAAGCTATATCTAAACCAAATAATAATCCAGCTAAAGCTGCTATAAAACCCACTCTAATTACGAGCATGTTATTAATTCTGTTCATAAATTTACCTTAAAAAATAACAAAAATAGTTGTCCAATGGGTGAGATTATAACCTCACATGCTAAGTACTTGTCAAGCTGCACCGCTTCCAAAGTTTTCGTTAGAAATTTTACAAATTATTTGTAGAATCAAAAAATAATATAAATGATCATGGTTCTTATTGCTAAGTTCTTATGCTATAAGTATTTGGTGATAGATATTAGTTCATTGTATTAGTGTGTTTGTGTAAAATTTTGGGAAATGTTTTATAATAGATGATATAATAAGGTTGTTAAAATATTTTAAAAAAGGGAGTAGTAGAATGCTAAATCAGCAATTTTTTGACATTAATGACGGAATTGATAATGAAGATAGAGTTAAGATTGCTAATGGTTTAGCTGGCTTTTTTGCTGATACCTATTCTTTAAAGACGCATAATTTTCATTGGAATGTAACTGGTCCTATGTTTCAAACTTTGCACTTGATGTTTGAAACACATTATACTGAATTAGCTTTAGCTGTGGATTTGGTTGCTGAGCGGATACGTGCTTTGGGTTTTATAGCTCCAGGAACTTATAGTGAATTTGCTAAACTAACTAAAATAGATGAACACCATGGTGATATAGAAGCAACTTTTATGATACATCATCTTATTAAAGCTCATGAAGTGGTAATTAAAACTGCACGTCAAGTGTTAGAGTTAGCTGAAACAGCTAATGATCAAGTTACATTAGATTTATTGACACAGCGTTTACAGGTTCATGAAAAAACTGTATGGATGCTAAGAAGTTTAGTATTGGCTCGGAAATAAATTGATTGATTTCTTATATCTTATTCGGAAAAATGACTTATCTAAAGATTTATTTTTAGGGCAGTTTGGGCTTGAGAAAGAGAATGTTAGAGCCGATATTAAGGGTAATATTGCCCTTACAACTCATCCTTTTGGGAATAAAACACAAAATCCGTATATTACTACTGATTTTGCTGAGTCGCAAATTGAAATGGTTACTCCAATATTTGATACGCCAGCCAAAGCATATGCTTTCTTAGAAGATATACATGATATAGTCTCGCTTTCACTAAAAAATGAATACTTATGGCCATATTCATTACCGCCTATTTTACCTGCAGATGATAATTTAATTAAGGCTGCTTATTTCAAAGAGCCTGCAATTACCGAGTACCGCGAGTATCTATCACAAAAATATGGTAAACGTAGACAGTTATTATCTGGTATTCATTTCAATTTCTCTTTTAATTCTGATTTTATTAATATTTTATATGGTTTTACAGATAAAAAAATCAGTTTTCGCGAATTTAATGATGAGGTGTACTTAAAAATTGCACGGTTGTATCTTAAGTATTCATGGTTAGTAATATATATATTTGGAGCTAATTCTGTAGCTCATGAATCATACATAACGTGTGCAACTAGAACCCGCGACAAAATTACGCCTGATACCTATAATTTTCAGGGTTCTAGCTCATTTCGTAATGGGGTGAGCGGTTATCGTAACCTTAAGCATTTTTATGTATCATATAATTCATTATCAAATTATATTCATGATATAGAAAATGCAATTGATGATGGTACGATTATTGCTGCTAAGGAGTATTATTCGCAGGTTCGTTTAAAAGGCTGTTTTAAAGGTGGTGCTTTAGAAGATTTAAAACAAAATGGAATTAATTATGTTGAAATTAGAACCTTGGATCTAAACCCTTTAGTACCTTTAGGTATAACAATAAAGCAACTTGAATTTATGCATATGATGCTGGTATATTGTCTTTTGGCACCTGATTTTTGTATGACGGACGATGATTATCGCTTTGCTAATATAAATCAACTCCAAGCAGCAGATGCTAATCGTGATGATGGTGTTATGCTACATTTCGCGGAAAATAAACATAGAAGTGTACGTGAATGGGGGAATGAATTTATCCAAAATATGTATGATACTTTAGAGTCTTTAAATGTTCCAAAAGAACTGCTTTTAATTTTGAAAGAATTTCAAGATGCGTTAGTTAAAGATGATTGTAGTCCAGCTAAGGTTATTAAAGAAGGAGTTATTTCTGAAGGATATACCAAATTTTTTATGCAAAAAGCCCATGAGTATAAAGAAATATCAAAACAACGCATTCCAGATATTAATGAAATTAAAAATCAAAATAGTCATATTGCTCAGATAATGGCAACATTAAAATAATGGCATGGCTGAGAATTACTCCGTCATTCCAAACCCAAACATGACGCTGTTTCGATAGCGTTTGGAATCCATGCCCTAAATAAAAGGGCAATAATGGTTCCATAGCCTGTCCCACTTTGATGGCGGCTTAGCAGGTGCTGTAATCTATGTTCTTGATATTTTTACTTACACGGCATTTGGTTATTCTAGAGTTTGGCTAAGTATTCTTCGATAGCTATATTGGCTAATTCATCAGCTCTTTCGTTTAGGGGGTCGCCATTATGGGCTTTTACCCAATTCCATGTGACTTTATGAGTTGATGCTAGAGTGTCTAGCTCCTGCCATAGTTCGATGTTTTTTACTTTATTCCAGTTTTTCCTTTTCCACCCAGATATCCATTCAGTCATGCCTTTTTGTACATACTGCGAGTCGGTGTAGATGTCGATACTACATTCAAATTTGATTTGCTTCAAAGCTTCAATTACTGCAGTTAATTCCATTTTGTTATTGGTTGTATCGGGTATTGTGCCTTTAATTTCTTTTTTATGTTCATTATACAGAAGAATGGCACCATAGCCTCCCAGCCCTGGATTGCCTTTACACGCTCCATCAGTGTAGATGATTACTTTTGACATGTTCTTGCAGTTCCTAAAATTGGGAATAGTTTTTGTTGATAACTTTGAGGTTGTTTTTTGATTTTTATAAAACTAGCCATGTTTTTAACTGCAATTAACCCAAAAGAATTTGCTAAAGTTGGAAACCAGCGATCGCCAATTTTATCAATGAAATCAAGCTTAGAAAGAGTGTTTTCATTTTTAACAATAGGGCGATAACCCAAGAATTTACCGCCTTGAATACTAAACTGTAGGTTATTTAATTGCTTTTTAATGGCATTTAATTTGAGTGGAGTTGCATTACCTAGGTACTCATTATTTTTAATTTGATGCCCAAAAAAAGAGCTATGGTTAAAAATAGTGATGATTAGTTTACCACGAGGGATTAGTACTCTTTGAAACTCATTAAGTACATATTCATAATTAGGTATAAATTCAAGAGCGTGGGGACATACGATAAGGTCAACACTATTAGTCTCAAATGGTAAATTGAATAAACTACATTTTATGTCTTTACCAATTACATAGTGGTTATTTATTTTATTATCAACAAGAAAGTTTAATTTGGGTAATTCAATTTGTAATGAGTAGTAACCAAATACATTATGTACTGCATTTTGATAGAATTTTGTTTCATTCAGAAGTGTATACTTACCGTGGGCGGTGTATAATAACCACTGTTGTAATTTTTCGAGATTTGGCATAATGCAAATTGGTTACCTTAAAGCTTTTAGCGACAATTATATTTGGTTTATACAACACGAGAGAGACTTAATTATTTTTGATCCAGGCCATTCTAGTGTAGTGCTTGATTATATCATAAATAATAAACTAAATTTGTTAGCTATTCTACTAACTCATGATCATGCTGATCATATGGGAGGTGTTGCTGATATTATTGACTATGCTCCAAGTGTTCTGGTATATGGAATGGGTGGTGTTGCAGCTAATGAGTTATTTGGTAATGAAGATCTTACTATATGTCCTTGGTTACAGGTCAAAACAATTGCAACTCCAGGACATACGTATACTGGAATTTGCTATATTGTAGAACTTATGGGACTGACGCATATATTTACTGGAGATACATTATTTGCTTCGGGTTGTGGGCGCGTCTTTACTGGTGATTTTATTGCTATGTATGAATCTTTGATTACATTGTCACAGTTGCCAAAATATACTTTGGTATATCCCGCTCATGAGTATACTATCAAAAATTTACAATTTGCACAGTTTATTGAGCCAGATAACGAGTGTATTACTAAGCGTGTAAAGCTTGAGCAAGATAAAATAGATCATTTGGGGAGCTCACTTCCAGTATCAATGGAAATAGAGCTTTTAACGAATCCTTTTTTACGTACTAATGATAGAGATATAATTGATAGTGTTACTGAAATTACTGGGCAAGAGGTTAAGCCTGGTTTAGATTGTTTTATAAAATTACGTGAATTAAGAAATAATTTTTAAGGTTTATACCATGTATATCATGGTATTTCATAGAATAGGTTAATAATGGAAGAAAGTAATGTTGTATCAATCCTAAAAACTCCCCCACATTCAATTGAGGCGGAGCAAATGATTTTAGGTGGTTTATTGATTGAAGAAGATGCTTATATAGATATAGCGGGTATTTTACATGAAGGGCATTTTTATCGTAAAGAGCATCAGATGATATTTCATCATATGGTACGTCTTAAAAGTATTAATAAAAATGTCGATGCAATTACTATTGCTGATGCACTAGTACAATCGAATCAATTAGAATATATTGGTGGCTATGAATATATCAACAATCTAGTAGATGCAACAGTTAGCAGTAGTAACATCAAGAGCTATGCTTCAATTGTAAGAGAGCGCTACGTGCTTCGTGAGCTTGTTAAGGCTGGATCTGAGATTGCGGATAATGCATATTCCCCTGAAGGTCGTGATATTGATGTTATTTTGGATGAATCAGAGCAGCGTATTTTTAAGATTAAGGATTTAAATACTAGTAATAAGCAGTTTGCAGATCTGAAGGTTTTGTTGGAGCGGGTAATTGAACGAACTATCCAAATGGCTGAAAGAGAAGATAAGAATGCTGTTACAGGAATTGCAACGCATTTTCATCAGCTAGATCAGATGACCTCTGGATTACAGCGTGGAGAATTAATTATTGTTGCAGGGCGTCCTGGTATGGGTAAAACATCTTTTGCACTTAATATAGCAGAGAATGTTGCTCTTAAAAACAAGCTTCCAGTTGCAGTGTTTTCAATGGAAATGACTGGGGAGCAGTTGGTGCAAAGATTGCTTAGTTCTGTTGCTATGGTTGATCAAGGTGCGATAAAAAGAGGCGATTTATCCCATGACGATATGGACAAAATGTTTTTAGCGATGAATGAATTACGCAACGCTCCAATTCATATAGCAGAAACCCCTGGGATTAATGTGATTGATTTAAGGGCTCGTGTCAGGCGTCTAAAAGATACTTTAGGTGACTTGGGGCTTATTGTAATTGACTATGTACAGATTATGTCAGGGCTTGGGAATTCTAGAAATACCAATAGAGCTCAGGAGATAGCTGATATTTCAAGGTCTTTAAAATCTCTTGCTCTAGAATTAAATGTACCGATAGTATTATTATCTCAGTTAAATCGTGAAGTTGAGAGTCGCCAGGATAAACGTCCGAATATTGCAGATTTACGCGAGTCTGGAGCGTTGGAACAGGATGCCGATATTATATTATTACTCTATCGTGATAGCTATTATGATAAAGAAAGTAAAAAAGGTAATCTATCTGAAATTAATATAGCTAAAAATAGAAGTGGTTCAACAGGTATTGTAGAGTTAGCCTTTATAGCTAAGTCAACTCGATTTGAAAACCCATATTTGGATTACGCGTAAATAGTGAATAAAATAGAGCAGGCAAAAGAGATCTTTGCGATTTTAAGCAGTGATAACCCAAATCCAACTACTGAGTTAGTTTATAACTCAGAGTTTGAACTATTAGTAGCTGTTGTGTTATCAGCTCAGGCAACTGATGTTGGGGTTAATAAAGCAACAAAAATACTGTATGAAGTAGCAAATACTCCACAAAAAATTATTAACCTTGGGCAAGAAATGCTCGAACAATATATTAAAACTATTGGCTTATACAAAACTAAAGCCAAGAATGTTTATAAACTATGTAATATATTGGTAAACGAATATCAATCAAAAGTACCACAAGAATTTGATGATCTTGTTAAGTTACCCGGAGTAGGGCGTAAAACTGCCAATGTGGTTTTAAATACATTATTTGGAAAACCTACAATAGCAGTTGATACCCATATTTTTCGGGTTGGTAATCGCCTTGGAATAGCCAAAGGCAAGACTCCACTAGCCGTGGAACTAAAATTAAACAAGGTTATTCCTGTAGAATATAAACAAGATGCTCACCATCACTTGATTTTGCATGGTCGCTATATTTGTAAGGCACGAACACCTATGTGTAATAAATGTATAATTAACCATTATTGCGATTATTATTCTAAAAATCAATATTCCATATTAATATGAATTGAGCATTCACAGCTTTGGCACTTTTTAGGGCATAGACTCCAACACCATATCGAAACATCGGTATTCTTTTGTTTGAAATTACGGAATTGGGAGTGTTATTCCAGACACAAACTATTCGCTGCTTAAATGTGAGTCGTGAATCCAGTATCTTCAAAATATAAAGTTGCCGCTTGTTATTCTTCTTAGTATTTATAGCCGATAGACATGATATAATTATGTATATATAATAAATATGTGGTTGATAAATTATGGAAAAAGCATTTAGGGATGAATTTTTTTTAGCTGGAATTAAACTTGCTGAACTAGCTTCAGATATAACTCGTGATTACTTTCGTAAGCCTTTAAATATCGAATCCAAAACGTATGATCACTCACCCGTATCTATTGCAGATAAAAAAATTGAAGAAAGTCTTAGGGCTTGGATCAAAAATAATTACCCAAGCCATGGTATAATAGGTGAAGAGTATCTTTGTCAAAATAAAACTGAAAAATATACATGGGTTATTGATCCAATAGATGGTACTGTTGCTTTTTTGTGTGGAAAACCAACGTTTACAACATTAATTGCCTTACTCGAAAATGATACCGCACAAATTGGACTGATTGACCAGCCAATATTAGAGGATAGATTTATTGGAGTTACAGGATGTGGTGCGTGGTTAAATGGCAAAAAACTTGTAACTAGTGATATTAGCTTATTAGCTGACGCTAGATTAAATGCTACAACACCGTATATGTTTAAGGCAGAGATTGAACAACAAAAGTTTTCTTTATTAAAGGGGCAGGTTAAACTCACTGGTTTTGGAGGAGATGCTTATTCCTATGGTTTATTAGCTAATGGACATATCGATTTAATTATGGAAGCTGATTTACATTTTTATGATGTTGCAGCTTTGATACCTGTTATTGAAGGAAGTGGAGGGGTTATTACTGACTGGAGTGGTAATAAGATTACCCCGAAGAGTTTTTGCGGTCAGTGTTTGGCGGCGTCTAATCAAAGACTTCATGAAGCTGCACTTAGAATTATTGCTTAAAAAGGGTAAAATTTGAATACAAGATTAAGAATTGCACTACAAAAGTCTGGGAAGCTATCTGATGGTAGTATTGATTTATTAAATAAATGTGCTTTCAATATAAAACCTGCTAAAAATCATTATCTGGTTAAATCAGATGAATTAAATACTGATTTTTTAATGGTTCGTGACGATGATATTCCAGGGTTTATTGATAGTGGAGCCTCAGACATTGGTATTGCTGGAGAGAATTTATTTATAGAGTACCAGCTTGATAATCCTAATAGTAATATTGAAATAATATCCCGCTTAAAATTCGCTACGTGTAGATTAAGCATTGCGGTTATTAATAATGGTAGTATTAAATATCTAAATGATTTAAATGATAAAACTATTGCGACCTCATATCCTTCAACTTTGAAAGAGTTTTTAGATAAAAATAATATCAATGCCAAAATAATCGTAATGCACGGTTCGGTTGAGTTAGCACCCAAGATTGGGATTGCTGATGCTATTTGTGATTTGGTGTCAACGGGTACAACACTTAAAGAAAATGGTCTATTCGAAATGGAAGTCATTCTTAAGAGTGAAGCCGTTTTAGTTGGGCGTAAGGGGCTTAGTTTGGATATCCAAACAAGAGTTAATGAACTGATATTTAGATTTCAAAGTGTTATTAAAGCAAAAAATAGTAAATATATCATGTTACATATTGATAAGGCAAATGTCGGTGAATTAAAAAATTTATTACCTGGATGTGAGGCTCCAACTACTCTTGCACTTGATGGTTATCCTGATAAAGTTGCAGTACATGTGGTTTGTGAAGAAGGTGTATTTTGGGATACAATTTCTAAACTAAAAAGTATTGGTGCAACTTCAATCCTCTCAGTTGCAATTGAAAAGATGATGGAGTAGTGATGCTTAAAGTTAATTGGGGCAATTTAAGCGTAAGTGAAAAAAATAGTATCTTGTCTAGAGGTAGTTGTTTAGATGATAGTAACAATTTGTCTAGCGTAGTAAGTGCTATTATCAATAATGTAAGATTAAATGGTGATAGCGCACTTTATGAGTATAGTAAGAAATTTGATGAAGTAGAGCTAAATAGTCTTCTTGTGACTAAAGATGAATATCTGGCGGCTCATAGTCTCGAACAACATTATAAAGATGCAGTTTATAAAGCTTATGAAAACATTAGCTATTATCACAATATAAGTAAGCCAAAAGAGTTTTCATATAACAAAGATGGGATGGTACTTGGTAAAATATATCGCCCGATTGAGAAAGTTGGCTTATATATACCAGGTGGGACTGCAACTTTGGTATCAACACTAATGATGCTAGCAATTCCGGCACAGATTGCAGGATGTGAAGAAAAAATACTAGTAACCCCACCAATGAAAGATGGTAGTGTGGCTCCAGCTATTTTATTTGCAGCAAATATATGTGGAATTGATAAAATCTACAAAGTTGGTGGAGCTCAAGCTATTGCAGCACTTGCTTATGGTACAGGCTCAATCCCAAAAGTTCACAAGATCTTTGGTCCAGGAAATAAATATGTTACTGAGGCAAAGTTACAAGTATCAGTTGGAGGTGGTGCGGTAGCAATTGATATGCCAGCAGGGCCTTCTGAAGTATTGGTTATTGCAGACAAAAATGCAATACCTGAGTTTATTGCAAGTGACCTACTTGCTCAAGCTGAACATGATATAGAAGCCCATGTTGTATTGGTTACTCCAGATAAAGATTTAGCGGATGAAGTATTATCTCAGGTATTAGTTCAAAAAAATCAATTATCAAGACGCGAAATAATAGATAAGTCTTTAGCTAAAAGTGTAGTGATAATAGCTGGAGATGTTGATGAATGTTTTGAAATATCAAATGTTTACGCACCGGAGCATTTAATACTTCATTTGGATAATGCAATAGATTATCTGAAACAGGTTAAAAATGCAGGTTCAGTGTTTGTTGGTAAATGGTCGCCTGAATCAGCTGGGGATTATTCGAGTGGAACTAATCATGTATTACCAACTTATGGATATGCCAATATGTATAGTGGACTTGATGTAATTGGTTTTATGAAATCTATATCTTTTCAAGATTTAAGCTTGCAAGGTCTCAAAATGTTAGCTCCAAGTATAGAAGATTTAGCAACATTAGAAGGTTTGGATGCCCATAGAAATGCTGTTAGTATCAGACTAAAAAGCTTAATAAAGGTAGAAAATGTCTAATTGGTTACAACAAATTACGCGCCCTGAAATCTGGGCAATGAAAGGCTATAGTTCAGCTCGTTCAGAAATGGCTGATTTTGCTGGAATGATACAGCTTGACGCTAATGAAAATCCATACCCCCCATATCCAATGTCAAAAGAAGTAAGTCAACTAAATCGTTACCCTGAGCCGCAGCCAAAATCTGTTATCTCGCGCTTAGCTATAATTTATGGAGTCCATAAAGACCAAGTTCTTGTAGCTCGTGGGATGGATGAAGTTATGGACTTGCTAGTGCGGGTGTTTTGTGTTCCCTATAAGGATAGTATTTTATATACACCGCCAACTTATGGGTATTATCAAGTAGCTGCTGATATTTCTGGAGTAGGTATTGTAAAAATCAATCTAGAAGATGACTTTAGTATTAATCCAGATAAGTTAATTAATGCTGGATGTGGCAAAGTAAAAATAGTGTTTTTATGTACGCCTAATAATCCAACAGGAAATATTATTGATTTAGAGGTAATTAAAAAAATTGCGGTTAATATGCCAAATAGTATTATAGCAGTTGACGAAGCTTATATGGAATTTGCAGATGCACCATCGGCTGTATCCTTATTGAACAAATATCCAAATCTGGTAGTTATGAAGACATTGTCTAAAGCTTATGCTTTTGCTGGCGTTAGAGTTGGTACACTATTAGCAAGTCAGGAGATTATCAAACTAATTAGTAAAGTGATTGCTCCTTATCCAATTCCTGTGCCGTCGATAAATTTAATTATTCAAGCATTATCACCATTTGGTCTAGAGGTAGCAAGTAGTAATATTGATGTGATAAAATTAGAACGCGAGCGGATGTACCAAGAGCTATCCAAGGTGTCAGATATTCATGTTTATAAGAGCCAAGCTAATTATTTGCTAATCAAAGTATCTGAAGCGAGTGAGGTTTATCAGCATTTTTTATCACGTGGAATTATTATCCGTAATCGTAGTCGTGATATTCCTAATACTATTAGGATCTCGATTGGTACTCCTTTAGAAAATAATCTTGTGTTACGAGCTTTTGGTGTAGAGATTAAAGAATATCTTGTTAGCCACCGAACTGCAGTAATTGTTAGAAAAACTAATGAAACCGATATATTAGTTAGGGTTAATTTAGATAAAAAAGAGCCAATTAAGATTAATACTGGAATAGGGTTTTTTGATCATATGCTTGAACAATTAGCTAAGCATGGTGGTTTTAGCTTAGAAATTAGCGCCAAAGGGGATACCCATATTGATTATCATCATACCGTTGAAGATGTAGCAATTTCATTAGGTCAAGCACTGAAGAATGCACTAGGGGATAAGAAAGGAATTAATCGCTATGGGTTTGTATTACCAATGGATGAAGCAAATGCAGCTGCTAGTATTGACTTAAGTGGGCGTGGTGTTTTGGTGTTTAAGGCTGATTTTAGAGTTCCTGTAATTGGTGGTTTTCCAATTGAATTAGTAGAACATTTCTTTTTGAGTTTTTCAGATAAACTTGAAGCCGCAATTCATTTATCCGTAACAGGAGAAAATGCTCACCATATGGTTGAAGGATTATTTAAGGCTTGTGCTAAAGCACTAAACCAAGCTATAAAAGAGAATGGGGATGATATCCCATCTACTAAAGGTTTGATATGATAGCTGTTATTGATGGTGGTGGAGCAAATTTTTTATCAGTTACTACAGCTTTAGATAAACTTAAAGTTGACTATCAATTTACCCATGATGCTAATGTTATTAATTCTGCTGCTGGAGTGATCTTGCCTGGGGTTGGTAGTGCTAAGTATGCAATGGAGCATCTTAATAAACGTGGATTGGTTGATGTGATGCGTAATTTAAAAACCCCATTGCTTGGTATCTGTCTAGGTATGCAGTTATTATATGAGCATTCAATGGAGGGTGATGTAGATTGCCTTGGCGTAATTTCTGGTACAATTAATCGCTTTACTCCTGATACTAATTTGATTGTTCCTCATATGGGGTGGAATAATTTAAAGATAGATAAGCACTCACGTTTGATTAATGGTATAGGGCAGGATGATGATGTTTACTTTGTGCATAGCTTTTATGCACCATTAAATGAAGCAACAATAGCATCATGTGACTATGGGCATCGATTTAGTGCAGTAGTACAGAGTAATAATTTTTATGGAATGCAGTTTCATCCTGAGAAGTCAGGTGTATTAGGCGAACGATTACTTGGTAATTTTTTGGGAATAGTTAATGATAGTTTATCCAGCAGTTGATTTAAGAAATGGCAAATGTGTTCGCTTGACTCAAGGAGATTTTGCAACGACTAAAGTATATAATAATAACCCAGCAGCAATGTTGGACAAGTTTGCTAAATTTGGAGCAACATGGTTACATATGGTTGATTTGGATGGTGCCAAACAAGGAGCAATTGCTCAAGGAGATTTGATAAAGTCTTTGGTAGCTTCAAGTAACTTAAAAGTGCAGGTTGGTGGAGGTATAAGAACTACTGAAGATATTGAACGCATATTTGGATATGGTGCATCAAGAGTTGTTTTAGGTAGTATATGTGTATCAAATAAAGAGCTAGTTAAACAATGGCTTGATACTTATGGCTCTGGAAGAATTGTTTTAGCACTTGATTGTCATCTAGATAAAGATGGCACACCAATGGTTACGACTCATGGTTGGCAAGAAAAAAGTATAGTTACTGTTTGGGACTTATTAGATTATTATGTAACTGCTAAATATGTATTATGTACTGATATAAGTGTGGACGGTACTTTAGAAGGTCCAAGTATAGATTTATATCGTGAATTACAAGAGCGATTTCCACATATTAGTTTGATTGCATCAGGTGGAGTTGGCTCGCTTGATGATTTGGTAAAATTAAAGGAGTTAAATGTTTATGGCGTTGTAGTTGGTAAAGCAATTTATGAGGGTGAGATTCCTTTAGAGAAAATTGAGTTTGCCTAAATGCTAAAAAAACGAATCATTCCGTGTCTTGATGTAAAAAATGGAGTAGTGGTTAAAGGTATTCAGTTTCGTAATCATGAAATTGTGGGCGGAATTATAGAACTTGCCAAACGCTACTCTGCTTCTGGTGCTGATGAACTAGTGTTTTATGATATAACTGCTAGTAGTGATAATCGAAATATCGATAAAAAATGGATTTATGATATTGCAAAAAATATTAATATCCCATTTTGTGTTGCCGGTGGTATTAGGTCAGTAGCTCAAGCAGAAATGGTTTTAGCTAATGGTGCTGATAAAATATCGATTAATTCACCGGCATTAGAAAATCCAGAACTAATTACTGAGTTAGCTAAACGTTTTGGCACCCAGTGCGTGGTTGTTGGGGTCGACAGTAGAGTTGTTGATGGAAAATATAAAGTTAATCAATATACAGGAAATGAGTCTAAAACAGTAGTTACTTCAAAGTTAGTTGACGAGTGGGTTTTAGAAGTTGAGGGTCGTGGAGCTGGTGAAATTGTTCTTAATTGTATGAATCAAGATGGAGTTAGAGCAGGATATGATATAAATCAAACTAAATTAGTATCAAACTTAGTTAATATTCCAGTTATTGCTTCAGGCGGAGCGGGAACGATGGCAGACTTTGCTAGTTTATTTAAACAAACAAGGGTTACTGGTGCATTAGCAGCATCAGTATTTCATAAGCAAATTATTGCTATAGATGAATTAAAACAATATTTAGATCGTGACAATATAGAGATTAGAAAATGTTAGATAAAATAAATTTTGTGAAAATGGATGGACTTGTTCCAGTAGTAGTTCAAGATAATCATACATTACAGGTATTGATGGTTGGTTTTATGAATAAAGAAGCAGTGGCGACTACTGTAGCAAGTGGTAAAGTAACTTTTTTTAGTCGTACCAAGAACAGATTATGGCAAAAGGGTGAGACTTCTGGAGATTTTTTACATGTAATTGATATTCATCTTGATTGTGATGATGACTCGCTTTTGATTATGGTAAACCCTGCTGGGCCGACATGCCATACTGGTAGTGTTTCTTGTTTTAGTACTCAAAAATTACCAGCATTATCGATAATCGGTAAACTAGATAAGACTATTGTTAATAGAATTAATTATCCAATTGAGGGTAGTTATACAGATCATCTACTTAAAAAAGGTGTTAAAAAAATTGCTCAAAAAGTAGGTGAAGAAGCGGTAGAAGTGGTTATTGCAGCACTTAACGAAACAACACCAGAGTATCTTGGTGAAATGACAGATTTACTTTATCATGCAATAGTGCTTTTATATGCAAAAGGACTGACACTAGAGGATTTAAGTGCTGTTATTGATTCTAGAAATAAAGTAATAGAGTAAATGTTTAACTAATGGAGAGGTTATGTCACGATATCTAGATCCCAAGGCAGATGTAGTAGATGAGAAAACGGTTAATGTATCTCAGGAGGCGATATCAAGAAGGTGTTGCTAAAGGTCGTGAGGAAGGTTTAGAGTTAGGCAAGCAAGAAGGTCGTCATGAAACACAGATAGGTATTGCAAAGGAGCTTCTAAGGTATGAGGTTGATAGCCGGTTGTTGCGACTTCAACGCATTTACCAATATCCATAATCAATGAGTTACAAAAGTCATTGGGCTAATGACTAAAAACTCTAGCCAATAATATATTTAAAAGAATAATTTACTAATAAGGACTAATAATGATAGATATTAATTTACTTAGAAATGATATAGATAGAGTAGCTACTAATGTAGCTCATAAAAAAGTGATTATTGATGTTAAGTATTTTAATGAATTAGAAGCTAAACGAAAGAGCTTACAAGTAATTATGGAAGAGTTACAAGCAAAACGTAATAGCTCATCAAAACAAATTGGTGTACTTAAATCAAAAAATGAAGATGTTAGCCATATTATGGCTGAAGTAGCAAGTCTTGGGGGTGAATTAAAAACGGCTGAGCTTGATTTTGCAATCGTTCAGGACGAATTAACACACTTAATGTATGGTATACCAAATATGCATCATGAGTCAGTACCTATTGGTAAGAGTGAAGAAGACAACCAAGAAATCAGACGCGTAGGGGTTCCTAAAAGTTTTGACTTTGAAGTTAAAGATCATGTTGATTTGGGGTTTGGTATTAATAAAGAGTTAGATTTTGAAACTGCTGGTAAAATGTCAGGTAGTCGCTTTGTCGTTCTAAAAAATAAAATTGCTAAGCTACACCGTTCATTAGCACAGTTTATGCTTGATACCCATATTGAAGATCATGGCTATACTGAGACCTATGTTCCGTATATGGTAAACGCTCGTGCGGTGCTAGGGACGGCTCAATTACCAAAGTTTGAAGAAGATTTATTCAAATTAAAGCATGGCGATGAGAGTATGTATCTTATTCCTACAGCAGAAGTTCCACTAACTAATATGGTAGTAGATACTATTGTTAAGATTGATGAATTACCTCTTAAATTCGTGGCTCATTCACCATGCTTTAGAAGTGAAGCAGGTAGTTACGGACGTGATACTCGCGGGATGATTCGGATGCATCAATTTGATAAAGTCGAGATGGTACAAATTGTTGAAGCAAGTAAGTCATATGAGGCTCTAGAAGAAATGACCAAACACGCTGAAAATATCTTGAAGAAACTAGAGTTACCATATCGTGTGCTTAACCTATGTACTGGGGATATTAGTTTTTCTGCAGCCAAGACTTATGATTTGGAAGTATGGCTTCCATCACAAGATACTTATCGTGAGATTTCGTCTTGCTCTAATATGACTGACTATCAAACTAGACGTCTACAGGCTCGATGCAAAAATATTGAGGGTAAAAATGAATTACTTCATAGCCTAAATGGCTCAGGTCTAGCAGTTGGTCGTACACTAGTTGCAGTTCTTGAAAACTATCAAAATGCAGATGGTTCTATAACAGTACCAGAGGTGTTACGTAGCTATATGGGATGTGATTTAATTAAGAGATAGGTAATTGTTTGGTAAGCCACTGCAGTTTTTAAACTTTCGTCGAGGCTCTGGTAGTACTTGGGTAATTCTTGCAAATTATTTAATTTAGAATGTTTTAGGGAAGGTCTACTTATGCTATAATACATAACGTTTATTTTCTATAAAAAATATTTATGCAATTTCAAACCAAGTTAACTAATCTTAATGATACCAAAAAACTCGCTGAATTAATTTCAAAATCAATTACTCAAGGCTTTGTGATAACTCTTGAAGGAGAATTAGGTGCTGGGAAAACTACTTTAGTTAGAGAGGTTCTCTACAATCTTGGAGTTGTTGGAAGTGTTAAGAGTCCAACCTATACTTTGGTAGAACCATATCTAGTAGGCAATACTCAAATAAACCATTTTGATTTATATCGCTTTAATGATTATGATGAATGGTTTGACTCTGGTTTTGATGAGTACTTTGCTAATAATTGCATTTGCTTTATAGAGTGGCCAAGCAAAGCCCTAGGCTGTATTCCAGATATTGATTGGGAGTTACAAATTAGTGTCAACGATGAAATAAGACAGGTTACAATTAAACCCCAAAGTGATAAAGGTAGAGAATGTCTGATGCAATTGACAAAAGCCGACGCTCGTTAATTCAATTAGGCTTAGTTTGTGGTGTTAGTTTTGTAATTAGACCAGTGCTAACTTTTGCAGATGAGATACTTGATTTAGTAGCTCATCCAGCGAATAATGTTGTTGCAGTTCGTATTTGGCCATCGCACATCTATACTAGAATTACAATTGAGGCTAATTATGATATAGATTCAGCAGCAACAACTGGACCTGACAGCCTAATAGTTGATTTAGCTAATTCGCATCTAAACACTATTTTACAAAGTATGCCAAAAAAAATTATTAACTCTGATCCAATAATTAAAACAATAAATGTTATGCAACAAGATACGACAACTGTTAGAATCAAAGTATCATTAAAACAGGCTGTTAAAATCCAAATGAAAACTATTGCTCCAGTTGATTTAGCAGGGATTAGCTATCAGTATCGCTATGTAATAGATATGTATCCTGATAGCACAACTAGTCTTGATGGTACACTAAACGATGATATTTTAGCATTATTACAACTACAAAGTAAGGGTAGTGAGGATTCTCATGTAATAGCTAGTATTCCTATAGTACCTAAAACATATAAAAAGCAACCTGGTAGAAAGTTATTGGTTATGTTGGATCCCGGTCATGGGGGCGAGGATCCAGGGGCTATTGGGCCAACAGGCATCAAAGAAAAAGATGTAGTACTTGATATTGGGCATAAACTATATCATATAATCAATAATACTGATTATATGGAAGCGAAACTAACGCGGAGTCAGGATGTTTTTATACCTCTGGGTACTCGCGTTGCTATTGCTAGAAAATCAAGAGCTGATGTGTTTGTATCAATTCATGCTGATGCCTTTACTACCCCTGATGCTAGAGGAGCTTCAGTATTTGTATTATCTGATCATGGATCGAGTAGTGGTTTTGCTAAGTGGCTTGCTAAAACTCAGAATGATTCTGATTTAATAGGCGGAATGTCTTTTAAAAGTAAAGATAAAATCACCAGTAGTGTACTTTTAGATATGACAGAAACTATGACCAATAAAAAAAGTACGCAATTGGCATTAAATTTATTACCGAATTTAAGTAAAATTGGTAGATTACATAACCTGCAAGTTGAAAAAGCATCTTTTGCGGTTTTAAAAGCACCAGATATTCCCTCTGTCCTTGTGGAAACAGCATTTATATCAAATCCAGAAGAGGAAAATCAACTTAAAAATTCTGATTTTAGACAAAAAATAGCTGAAATGATTTTTGCTGGAATTAATAAATCTAAAAGTCAGTTTTTATAAGAATTATTTAGTGTAACAAACCTAAATTTTAGCTAAGTTGCCTAATTATTAGACTTTTTAAAACTACTCACAAAATCTGTGGATAACGTTGTGTATAACTTCTATAAAATGTCATTTAAACCTTTATATTATAAGAGATTTTAAATTTAATTGATGCTTATGAGCCTGTGAGCTATTTGTAAATAAAACAGTATGTTAGTTAAAGTCAAGTTTTTCTTATTAAAAAATTAATTAGAAATAATGTTTATGGAAATAAAATGTGGATAAGTTTAGGAATTTAGAGTCTAATTTGGACTTTGAGAATGACAGTATAAGTGTTAGTCAGCTAAATAAATTAGCAAAGACACTATTAGAAAATAATATGCCAGTATTTTGGGTTAAGGGGGAGATATCTGGGCTTAAAATTTATAATCATGCTTATTTTGATTTAAAAGATGAAAGCGGTAAAATTTCTTGTGTGATATTTGCACGTGCATTAGCTTTAGCTAATTTTAAAATTGATAATGGACAACAAATTGAGGTTAGGGGACGTGTTACTATCTATCAAGCTAATGGTAGTTATCAAATAAATGTTGAACGTATCAGGATGCTTGGGGTTGGCGATTTATGGGAAGCATATCAAAGATTAATTAATAAGCTAACTAGTGAGGGGTTATTTGATAAACGTTATAAAAAACCTTTGCCAGTATTTCCACAAACTATTGGTTTAATTACTTCAAAGGAAGGTGCTGTTATACGTGATGTAATTACCACTCTTAAAAGACGTATGCCAAATATTACAATTATTGTATATCATACATTAGTACAGGGAACTGAAGCTGGTATGCAGGTTGCTAAAGCCATTAGAACAGCTAATATCAGAAATGAAGTTGATGTTTTGATAGTATGTCGGGGAGGGGGTAGTCTTAATGATTTATGGGCATTTAATGAAGAGGTTGTAGCACGTGAAGTATTTGCAAGCCAGATTCCTTTAATTAGTGCTGTAGGTCATGAAACTGATACAACAATTATTGATTTTGTATCTGATTTAAGGGCTCCGACTCCAACATCTGCTGCAGAACTTGTTGCTAAAAGCCGCGACGAATGGTGTACTAAAATACATAAATTAAATTCAGAGCTTCAAGGAGTAATAGAATACATAATTAATAACTATGCTCAACGGCTAGACTTGTGTTATGCTAAGCTTAAGGCGTTGAGTCCACAAAATAGATTACGCGAGAGAAGTAATTTAGTTAAGTCGTTAAATGAGCGTTTAAATACTAAATTTAAACAACTGCTAAAAAATCGTCAAAATTCATTGATTAATATAGAGCGGGAGATGGATTTATTAAATCCAAGTAATATTTTGTCGCGGGGTTATGCAATTGTTAGAAACAAATGTGGTAATGTAGTATTTGGTAGTAAAGATGTAGCTCATAATGAACGCATATCTATTTTACTTCATGATGATGCAGTTAGTGCTATAGTTGATAAAAAATATCGTAATAATCAAGAATAATTAATTTAATTTATTTATATAAACTTATAAATTTCTGGATGTTACTTGTAAAAACAGCTTTTCGTTTAATTAAATTATAATTAAATTTTATAGCCTCTGTCAATATATTATTCCCTAAGTTTATAGCTCTTATCATATCAATATCTAGATTATCAGGGTTTTGATTGATAATCCCATTAATCTCATCCATTACCCACTCAATATTTGCCGGTAAATTAGATAATATTGGATAGCAGCCATAGGCTAGGGCTTCAAGTAAGCTACTTGATGTACTATCTGAGGTTGGTATTGATATAAAGTATTTTGCTCTTTGATACCAGTTAATTAACTCACTATAACTAAGCATTCCCGTAAATATAATTTGATTATCTTTTAAACCTAAACTTCGGCCTAATGATTTTAATGTCATAGTCTCAGTACCATTAGCCACAATTACTAGTTTATATTCTGGGTATTTAGTAACAATTTTGGCAAAAGCCGAGATTATTTTATCAATATTATATAACTTCTTATGTAAACGGTTTGATATAATTATATTTTCTTTAACGCTTAAATCAGTAATATTAGCTGGAATATTTTGAATTCCAAAATTAATAGTATGAAGCTCTTTTATCTTGGGGTATAATTCTTTGATTTTGAATGACATATACAAAGAATCTGATGTTATGATATCACTATTTGCTAAGTTAAATTTAATCATGTTAGCAAATATATAGCTTTGTTTGGGTAGTAATAAAATATCAGATCCCCATGCGGTGAGAATTGTTTTAAAATTTTTACCTTTAATTGCTTTTAGTGTGTGATAAGCATAGCTATTAGCCTGTTGAATATGTATGACACTACCTTCATAATTTGTGATTATTTTTGCAATTTGAAAACGAGCGCTGATATTATAAAGACTAAAATTTACTACATGCACTACTACATTACTTGGTAGCTCTAAGCCATTAGTATTATTTGTAATAAACACTATATTATTTACAAAATTACTAATACCAATTAAATATCTTAGTGTATGTACTGAATTTGATCCTACTAATATAACTATTTGCTTATTCATCTTTATTAGCCCATGCACTGTAATATTGTTGCAGTTCGCTATTGTTTTTTAAATATTCTTTATCAATATCTCTGGTATCACCAATTTGTTTAGCAGGGTTACCAGCTATTATTGCAAAATCAGGGAAGGTTCCTTTTACCATGCTATATGCAGATACAATAGAACCTTTGCCTATAACAGTATTTGGCATAACGGTAGTATGCGGACCAATAAAGGTGTATTTATCTATATTAACACTACCTGTTATATATCCAATAGGAGATTTTTGACCTATATAATGTCGTCCATAAAGCCGAATTGATATATGGGATGAATGCGTTAAGATACTCACAAAATTACTAATTTGGCATCCTTCACCGATTGTAATTTTATTATTTGCTTCAATGAAATTATAGTGTCCAATATAGATATTATTTTCTAAATGTAAGTTTTTTTTATTAATTATGCTAGTCGTATTACTTATACGTGTGAGATCTTGGTATTTACCATCATATCTTAAATATCCCATCACCATACGTGGAGAAGCAATGTATTTATTTAGTAAATTACATATCTTCCAGAAGAGAATTTTTAGTTTAGTCATATGTAATTTCTTTATATATGCACAATAGGGTAGTGCATGGATCCCAGCCTGCGCTGGGATGACGCCAAACGCTGGGATGACGCAAAACGCTGGGATGACGCAAAACGCTGGGATGACGCAAAACGCTGGGATGACGCAAAACGCTGGGATGACGCCAAACGCTGGGATGAAGCCAAAACACTGTTACAACAGAGAAAAATAAGATGCTGTATATGATTTCCTTCGTCATCCCAAACATGAATATTTTGCTGTTTCGTAAAGAGTTTGGGATCCATTCCCTAATCATGATAATTCTTCTAAAATATAATGAGCGTTTTTAATCTTAGTAGTAATATTATCAGATTCAATATTCCAAATTAATTTATTTTTACCATCAAATTTACAAGTATAAATTTTTTGTAATAAACGTATAATGGTTTCAGGTTTTATTGGTGGTTTATCTATGAAATTAAGGATGATTTTTTTATCATAAACGTCAAACTTCTGAACCCCAAGTGGAATAGCCTTTAGTCGCAGATGGTGTGATTCAATTAGGTGTTGTACTTCAAC
>CAZJFO010000019.1:0-26135 GCA_964545465.1 uncultured Neisseria sp. | reverse complement strand
ATGGTTTATTTACTATTTAAAGCTAGTTTTATAATGAATACTCTTGTAAACTACACAGAAACCCCAAGTAACAAGGCTTACTTTGCAACACAAGCACAATATCTGGAAGGCTTAGTCAATCATAATGTACTTTGGGCGTATCCTGCCATGTACACTCTAGATAACTATATAAATATTGATGATGCAAACACCAATAGTATAATGTCCAATAAAACACAGCTAAACTATGAGAACCACTTTAGTGGCTTTCACCCTTATCCTGAAAGCATGATTAAACAAGCTCAGTTATATTGGAACATGGGCAATAAAAAAGAAGCTAGACGATATATAAGACTAGCTCTTATATCGTATCCAGTATATAAGTCAAGCTACCTATCATATTTAAAAGATAAAAAATACTCTGAGTTAGCTAAGATAGTTACTGATTATCAATATAAGAAATAATAATTTTTTAAATCATCCCAAACCTGATGCTGCTTCATTCAGGGGGCTTGGGATCTATGCACCTATATCAATGCTCTAGAGATAAATGGAAGTTATCGCATTTATATAAATATAATACCATCTCGATACGCCCATGACGAACAATAGGAACATCATCTACTTTTTGCAAGTTATAACAGTAATTATGAGTATCTTCTAAAACTTTAGCAGTATTGTCTCTTGTCACAAAAATTAGATCTTTACCAAGATAATCATTATCATTGAAATAATAACTATAATTCCGCTGCTCTTCAAATGAGCGAACTGGAATTTTACCTTTTAACGCCCAATCAACTTTACCCGAGATTAACCAATGTGAAGCACCTACAAATAAATTCGGTTGATTTAATAATCTATGGGTCTCAAAATAAGTTAGCAAATCAGTATAATCATATCCATCCATCGTGGGATCTACCACTTGATCTTTTGGCATACTTGGGTTAGTTACTTCAGCTAATTTCTTGGGACCATAGCTTTGCCAAAAACCGGTCTCCTCCTGCACACCTGCAAGGAGTAAAACACCGTAGGCAAATATAAAAGAGAAGATAATCCATTTAAGCGTACGCCCCCTAGTTGGACTATTTAGTCGTTTTTCAACCATAGCACCAAGCGGTACAAATAATACCATATAGCCTACTGATTGCCAGTGAAAATGATATGATAGGTCAGCCCAAAGTGTTGATAATGTAAAAAATACTATAGGAAATAAAGCCATACAAAAGAAAAACCAGTACTTATTATCAGTTTTACCTAAGCGATATGAACGTACAAATTCAACTACTATCGGTACCCAAATCCAAGGTAATAACCATAAAGCCTGACCTAAAAAGCTTCTAAAAAACCAATCAAAGTGCAAGTGAAAATCATCAGCAAGCTCACGAGATGATTGGAAACGAATAGACACCCAATCATGCTGATAATTCCAGATAAAAATTGGTAAAAAGAATATCAAGCATATAACCCCAGCAAGATAGAATCCAGGATTTTTAAATGTTCTACGTTCACGAGTAATGATAAACAGCAAGACACCTAAAGCAAAAAACACTACATGGTATTTAGATAAGCCCGTTAAACCCATATCCACTCCAAGCAATACCCAAAGATATAGCTCATTTTTACATGTTAATGGCACTTTCGGGAAAAACAGTCTAACCATTATATACAAACCAACTGACCAGAAGAATAAAAGTGGTGCATCAGGTTGAAACCAAATACCATCGATAATATATAAAGCACTCAAATTAAAAATTAAAACTGTATAAAAACCAGCTTTTTCACTAAAAAACCACTTAGTGATTAAATAGAGTGTGAAGCTCGTACCTGAGAACAACATCACATCAGGCAATCTAAGCCCGAAAGTATTGGTACCAAAAATCTTAAGTGATATATGGCTTAACCAAAAAAATAAAGGAGGTTGGTCAACATAGCTAAGTGCAATGTCATGAGCACCACGAAAGTAATACGATTCACCCGTACCTAAACCTGTAGTAGCAGCAATAATAATCCGCACTACAAAAAGTGCTAAAATCAGATAAATAGTATTTTTGGTTGTATTTGATATTTTAATGATAAATTCCCTTAATTATAAATAAAAAATTAGTAAGTTAAACCCATAGATACCTGAGCCCCATAAGTATCAGTCGGAGTATACATTAGCCCTGAGATATTGGATTGCGGTTGATAACTATTCCAAAATGTATTGGCACCAAGCTCTAAATCTCTATAGACTTTGAACTTCGCACCCAATGTAGAGGTCAACGTGTAATTAGTTGCCGCATATGTTTTACCATATAGGTCTGTCTGAATGCTCTTTATTGCACCAGAGTTATCCCAGTTATAGGCATATAATTCATCAAATGACAATAAAATGCTATTACTTATCTTATAAGAAATTCTCCCACCCAAGCCACCAGTATAGAAAAAATCACTAGCTAGATTATTACCGCCATTAGCATTTACCGTAGATGTAGCCCAGTTATAAGTTCTTCCAAGCATTGCATATGGAGTTAATTGTAATTTATCTGGGATAACCTGAAATGCATAGCCAGCTTTAAGTAATAAGCTAAACATAAAAGGATACTGACCAAATTCTGAACCATAATTAGCACAGTTTGACCCAGTACATACATTACTACTCCCGCTACCACCATTTAATGAACCAAGGTTTGGTTGGCTATAATTGGTAACCATATTATAATTACCATCAATCCAAATACCGTCATCAAATAGGCGTTCGATTTCTATACTAAGTGTCTGTGCCGAAAAACTACTTTTATCACCATACCCATCCACCAAAGTACCAGACATATCTCCATAACCTATATTATATTGATTCTCAAACAGCTGGAACTCGCTGTTACTATTAGCAAGTACTGCTCTGCTTGTTAGAATCAAAACCGCAATGAACCTTTTGAACATTTAATAAGTAAGTCCAATACTAACTTGACCACCTAGGCTTGATTGCGGTTGGTAAATAGTATATAGCCCTGTACTCGATGGGCCACCATTATTTGAAGGTGTTGCATTAGGAGCTGCAGCTTGTGCTTGAAAGTTAGTATAGAACCCTTGCACCCCAAACTGTAGGCTCTTATATGGATTAAATTTAGCACCTATTGACGAGGTCCATGCCATGTTATTTTGTGGAGGAACACCACCAGTTGGACCGGACTGATCCCAGTTATAAGCAGCTAATTGATCAGCATATACCAAAACATTTTTGTCAATACGATATTCAACACGAGCTCCAAGTCCACCGGTGTAATAGTAATCACTAGTCACATTGTTAAATCCATTAGATACAATTGTTGACATTGAAAGATTAGTATTACGCCCAACCAACCCATATGGGGTTACTTGTAAATGTTCTGGAATAACTGGGAAAGCATAACCTAATTTAGTATTTACACCACCTAAATTTGGATCTTGTGAAGCTGGCATACCTGGATACCCAGGAACGCCACTAGTACTCATACCCGTACCTTGTGCCTGACTTCCTAAAGAATATTGAGATAATACTAGGTTGGCATTTACGTCAAACCATATACCTAAATCAAATAACCGCTCTACATTCAAATTAATAAACTGGCTTTGAAGCAGTGACTGCTGATTACCACCATTATATAAAGTGACATTAGTTATACCAGAACCCATATTATATTCGTTATCAAACTCCTGAAACGCACCATTATTTACCGCAAAAACTGGAACACTACTAATTGTTAGCAAAGTTATTAACATCTTACGCATTGTTATTACCCTTCAAAATTTAACTAGAGGATTATATGCTAACAAAGTAAAATACTGCAACTTTAATGTATATGCATCGCAACATCCAATTCCCTTATAATTTTTAAGCTGGAACCAAATATAGCATGCGAGTTTAAAAAAAACAGCACTAAATTGCTGTTTTTTCATTCATAAAATGGTGGGGTTAAATTAGTAAGTCAGGCCTACTGTTACTAAACCACCCATACTAGTTTGTGGTTGTGGATAAGCACCATTACCCGCTGGATTACCAGAACTAGCATCCATTTGATCATTTTGATAGAAAGCTCTAACACCAACTTGAAAATCTTTAACTAGATTAAATTTAGCACCAAGAGTTGAGGTAAAAGCGTATAAGTTTTGTGGCTGAATTCCATTAGCATAACTTGTTTGATCCCAGTTATAAGTAGTTGATTGATCCACGTATAATTCTATGCTTCTATTTATAAGATATTCAAGACGAGCTCCAACACCCCCAGTATAGTATAATTGATTGGCAGGTGTACCCAAGGCACCTTCTTCATTAAAATTTGCACCATTTTTTTGACCAGCAATCGCATTATTGTTTAAACCTAATATTCCATAAGGAGTAAGCAACAAGTGCTCCTTAACTATAGGGAAGGCATAACCAACTTTACCATTGAAGCCGTAATTACTTTGTACTGGTTGACCTTGTTGAGGAAACTCACCATCATATCCATCACTGTTAGTGGTAGGACCTTGACCAAATACCATTTGAGCATCTAGATTAACCCATACACCATTATTTAATATACGCTCACCCTCAAGCTGAACTAAATTACTTGTTGAATAATTGTTATTCCCACCACCATAAGCAGTTGTATTCTGACTTTGCACCCCATAACCAATACTAATTTGGTTATCAAAATCTTGAAATTGACTGTAGTCACCAGCAAAAGCAGATGAACCACTAAGAGCAAGTAACGATACTAATATTTTTTTCATATATTTACCCCTAAAATTAAAATTATTTTGAAATATAAATTTTTCAAATTGGTATATTATATACTAAAAAAATAAGTCAGAAATTATTTTTTGGTGTTTAGTAGGTTTTATTATTTAAATTAGTTAATACAATTACAAACTAAGAATTTATTTTATTTGCTATCAAACTTGCCCACTTAGATGCTTCGTCTTGATGTTTAGCTTCGACCATAACTCTTACTAGTGGCTCAGTACCAGAGGCTCGAACAATAACCCTACCATCACCCCCCAAAGCCAGATCTGCTTGTTCTATTGCTGGTTTTATTTTCTCATTCCAATTAAGTGAATCTTGATTTAATTTAACATTAATCATAACCTGTGGGTAATCTTCCCAATCAACAATTTGCTTTAGTGGTTTTTTCAATCGGATAATCGCTGATACCACCTGTAATGCTGAGATAATTCCATCTCCTGTAGTATGCTGCTCTAAACATAAAAGATGACCTGAAGCCTCACCACCTAATACCCACCCTTGAGTATTTAGCGCTTCAACTACATATCTATCACCAACTTTAGCACGAACCAATTTCAGCCCAAGCCTTGATAGAGCAACTTCCATAGCTATGTTAGTCATCACAGTGCCAACAACACCCTCAATATTTTTATGTTTCAAAATATACTCTTGGAGTATCACATAAAGCAACTTATCACCATTAAACTGTGTACCTTCATTATCAACAAATAAAACCCTATCACCATCTCCATCAAAAGCAATTCCTAAATCAGCATTTTGCTCTTTTACTATTTTGATTAGATTTTCAGGATGCGTTGAACCACAGTCTTTATTAATATTAACACCATTAGGATCACACGATAATTTAATTACTGTTGCACCAAGCTCCATAAATACACTAGGAGCTACTTTATAAGTAGCTCCATTTGCACAATCAAGTACAATAGTCAAACCTTTTAGGTTTAAACCTTTTGGAAAAGTACTTTTACAAAACTCAATGTAGCGACCACTTGCATCATCCAAGCGTTTTACTTTACCCAAACGGTTGGCAACTTTCATCTCTTTATCTAATTCTTTTTCAATTAAAAACTCCACCTCATCCGGTAGCTTAGACCCATCACTTGAAAAAAATTTAATTCCATTATCCGTATGTGGATTATGTGAAGCACTAATTACAACTCCAGCTGACAAATTTAGAGCGGTTGTCAAATATGCAATAGCAGGAGTTGGAATAGGACCTGCCATATAAACATCAACCCCAGCATATGAAAAACCAGCTTCAAGGCTCGACTCAAATAAGTACCCAGATAACCGTGTATCTTTACCAATTATTACTGCTGGGTTTTTACCCATATTACCAAGCACTACCCCAGCGGCGTAACCTAGACGAAGTGCAAAATCAGGAGTTATTGGAAAATCTCCAACAACTCCCCTAATTCCATCAGTACCAAAATATTTACGCATTATTAATTACTCTATTCTATTGAAATAGCTACTTCATGATTAGAGCTAGGGTTCATGATTTCGTTAATTTCCTTCATATCTAGCGTCTCTTGTTCCAATAACATCTGTGCCATTTTTTCTACTTTGTCACGATTATCAGATAAGAGCTTTTTAGCAAGTTTATATTGTTTATCCAAAATACCACGAATAGTATCGTCAATTTTTTGCATAGTTGCTTCAGATATATTTTTATTTGAACCAAAACTCGCACCCAAAAACATTTCAGAATCATTATCGCCATAAATAACTGGCCCCATCTCATCTGTCATACCAAAGCGAGTAACAATTTTACGAGCAAGATCAGTAGCACGCTCAAAGTCATTACTAGCTCCAGTTGTCATTTGGTTCATAAACAGCTCCTCTGCTACTCGCCCACCAAATAAAATAGTAATCTGATCAATTAGATAGTCTTTAGTATACGAATAACGATCCTCCTCAGGTAACTGCATAGTTACCCCAAGAGCTCGACCACGCGGAATAATAGTTACTTTATGAACTGGATCTGAATTGGGCAATAAGCGGGCAACTACTGCATGACCTGATTCATGATACGCAGTGTTTCTTCTCTCTTCTTCTTTCATAACCATACTTTTTCGTTCAGCTCCCATAATAATCTTATCTTTAGCATCTTCAAAATCATGCATATCAACTAGCTTTTTGTTATGCCGTGCCGCAAAAAGTGCGGCTTCATTTACCAAATTTGCCAAATCAGCACCCGAGAACCCAGGTGTACCTCGTGCAATTACATTAGTATCAATATCGGTTGCTACCGGAATCTTCCGTATATGCACACCTAAAATTTGCTCACGACCCTTTATATCTGGCAATGGAACCACTACCTGTCTATCAAAACGCCCAGGACGCATAAGAGCTGGATCTAATACATCGGGTCTATTGGTTGCTGCAATTATAATCACTGTAGTATGAGTATCAAAGCCATCCATCTCTACTAACATTTGATTAAGCGTTTGTTCACGTTCATCATTACCGCCACCGCCAATTCCTGTTCCACGTTTTCGCCCAACTGCATCTATTTCATCTATAAATATAATAGCTGGTGCAGTTCTTTTGGCCTGTTCAAATAAATCTCGCACTCGAGATGCACCTACACCTACAAACATTTCTACAAAATCAGAACCAGAAATGCTATAAAATGGTACATTGGCTTCACCCGCAATAGCCTTAGCTAATAAAGTTTTACCAGTTCCCGGTTGACCACTTAGCAATACACCTTTAGGTATATGTCCGCCTAAATCTAAATATTTGCTTGGATCTTTTAAATAATCGACAATTTCAACAACGTCTTGCTTAGACTCTTCACAACCAGCAACATCAGTAAAACGCACCATATTTTCTTTTGGGTCAATCATTTTAGCACGACTTTTACCAAAACTAAATACCCCGCCAATGCCTCCACCTTTACCACCTGATGCCCCACGCATAAAATATATCCAAACTCCGATTAATAGCAACATTGGGAACCAAGATACAAAAATACTCATTAGAAATGACTCTTCTTGAGGTTTAGCACTAAAATTAACTTTATTTTTAATTAGGTCATTGACTAGTTCTGGATCAAAAGGTGCGTAGCTTGCAAATTTACTACCATCTTTACGCTCTCCACGTAGCCATTGGCTTGACTTGGTACCACCTTCAATTACTAGGCTTTTTATCTGACCATTTTCTACTTCAGAAATAAGCTGTGAATATGCCACATTATTTTTACTCTCACTTTGATCATTAAATTTATTAAAGACGACCATTAAACCAAGTCCAACAATCACCCAGATAATTAAACTCTTAAATATATTTCCATTTCGCATAAATCAAATTTCCAAAAAATAGGTAATAAACAATATTATAGCACAAATAATTAAATCTTATTCTTGCAGAGCATATAGGTTTCACTACTAGCGCTTCGTGAAGCACTTGGTTTATGAATAACTACTTGGTGAAATAATGAGCGAGACAGTTTCACCAAACTATCAAATTCACCGCCATGAAAGACTTTAATTATACAGTTACCGCCAACTTTGAGATACTCTCTTGCAAAATCAAGCACTAATTCTATCAGATATGCACCACGTGCTTGATCTACACCACGTATACCACTTAAATTTGGTGCCATATCAGAAATAATCAAGTCAACTTGCTTATTATCAATTGCCTGTACTAGCTTTTTTAGTGTAGCATCAGTGGTAAAATCACCATGAATAAACTCTAAACCGTGTATTGGCGTAATCTCTAATAAATCTATCCCAATAACTATACCATTAGTGCCAACTTTTTTAACCGCATATTGAGACCAGCTTCCAGGGGCACAACCTAAATCCACCACTACTTGAACGCTTTTAAATAAATTAAGCGCCTCATCAATTTCAATTAACTTATAAGCTGCACGTGAACGATAATTATCCTTTGCTGCCATATGCACATAATGATCAGTAACATGCTGATTAACCCACGCTTTTACTAGTTTATTTTTTTTGGGCATTAGATGGCTTTTTAAACAATGAGATAACTAATATTGATAATAAAGGTACAATAAATATCCATATAATCAATTTGATAAATAATAATAAATCATAATTAATGTATAAAAAATATGACAATACTAAACCAACACCAGTAAATCCTACAATAAATACTTGAAGAGACCATAATTCACCGATTTTTCCATATTTTGTAATTAGACCAAAAGGAATTAAAACATTATTAACCGTAACTCGCCCAAGATTCATCATATAGCTTGATATTGATAACATAAATCCTGCAAAAACCATTAGAAGACTTAAAATCATTACTGCCTGTGGTAAGTAATGCCTAAAAACTACAATATTAGCAAGATTATAGTTATACTGATTTGGGGTCAAAAGATTAGTCTTAGTATTAAGTAATGGGGGAATTATCCCAGGCGTAATATCAGCTTTAGTGTCTTTACTATCAACCGCTTTGACTACATATCCAGTTTGCCCATCTGGTAATTCCGCCATAATAGTAACTATTCTTTTTCCATTAACAACATTACTATTAGATACTGTAGCAATAGCTATGATGCCAGGTAAAATTAATAACCCTGCAAGCAATAAACTAATACCATGAATTTTAGACTGTGGAACTAATTTATAAGATATTAATCGAAAACCACCTAGCCCAAGAGTAATAAGTGCTAGCAAATAAGCATTTGACGATGTGAATTTTGGTATTAAATAATAATCGGTGCTAAGATTTTGGGAGATTGCTAGATTGCTTAGATTATGATTAAGGTTTGCTATACTTCCTATTTGGTGAAGACCAAGAACTATAATTGCTATAAATGAAATACAAACTACAGCAAAGTATAAAATTCTAGCATAAATTAGTCCTATTCTACCACCTATTAATAAACACATTACAGTAAAACCTAACAGCCCCATAACATTATTAATAAACCCATAGCCCATTAAGGATTGCAATAATTTAAAAGCTGTGCTAATAGCTACTGCAACACATACTAATAATAGCAATATATTTAGAATCGAGGCAGTTAAAGCAACAATTTTATTTTGGGTGGTCGCGATATAATCGTTGAAATTATTAACCTCAGCCACTAAATACTTTTTAGACAATATTTTTTGGATTATTGAGTAAACAACTAAAGTGATAAAAACATAATAAATTGCACTAAAGCCATAAATAGCTCCAGAAGCCCCAGATAGAATAATCTCAACAATCCCAAACTCTATAGCTAAATCAAACCTATTATTCGCATTTAAAAATGAATCACTATCTGGGTTTTTGCGTCTATTGATATATGCAATCACAAACACTAACGCCAAAAAAACTGTAATAATAAAATAATCTTGATTCGTAAGGGACATTAAGTACATAATCTAACCTTTAAAACTCAACCTAAAATTCCATACCAAAAACCTGCAACTGTAGCAGTCATAAACCCTGCTAATACAGCACCAAACAAGCACTTCCAAGCCATTCCCGATAACTCAGCCTGACGACTAGGTGCTAAAACGCCAAATGCTCCTAAAGATATACCAATTGAAGAGAAATTAGAAAAACTAGCTAGTGCAAAGGTAGATACAAAAATTGCATGCTCTGATAAAACATTGCCTGTTTTCATTTGTCCGAGATTTACATACGCCACAAATTCATTAATAGCAACTTTTTGCCCAAGTAAACTGCCAACATTTAGAGTTTCAACCCAATTAATTCCCATAAAGAAAGCAAACACTCGGAATAATTGCCCTAGGATATACTCTAGAGATAGGTCTTTAAATACCCCATTGGTTGACGAGTTGATATAAACATTAATATGAATTAAATTACCAAGCCCAGATAAAACCCCATCAACCAAATGAATAAGGGAAATTACTGCAAGTAAAACTGCAATCATAGCTGAAGCTACTTTTAGTCCAGTCATCGCACCTTGAAAAACACTATCCAAAAAGTTTGCACTAAAATGTGCACCAACTTCAACTTTTTCTGAAGATACATTTTCAAAATCATTTTCTGGGAAAATAAGTTTAGCAAATATGATAGCTGAGACTGCATTCATGAAACTTGCAGTTACTAGATAATTAGCAAATACTAATGTTTGCTTGGGATCTCCAGCAGCTAGAAATGTCAAATACATCCCAAGGGTTGAGCCAGATATATTAGCAAGACCCGCGGTAAATGCACAAGCAAGCTCAGAACGTGTCATGCTTTTAATATATGGGCCGATTACCAAAGGACCTTCAGTTTGCCCAAGAAAAATATCAGCAATAACGATAAGGCTTTCGACACCTGATAATTTCACTGTTTTTCTAAGCACAAAAGCCATAACGGCAATTAAATGTTGAATAATACCAAAGAAGTATAAGGCACCAATTAGACTACCAAAAAAAATCAAAGTTGGAAGTACTACAATCAAAAACACGAATCCGTATTTCTTCGTATCAACAAAATCACCAAATATAAATTTAGCTCCTTCTGATGCATAATTTAATAAACCAACTAGTCCTGATGAGAAGTAACCAAGTCCATGATTAATAAAAGGTACGTATCGTATGAGAAGAAATAATATATTTTGTAGTACAAAAGCACTTAAAATCAAGCGCCAATTTATTGCCTTTTTATCTTCAGAAAATAAAAATGGTAATAATATCAAAAAGCCAAAACCAAATAAAGCTTGGATTGTATTAGAAGATACATTATGCATATTAATTAAACCTCAAATATGGTGATGCAGCAAGAGTATTGTATTTTACAGTATTCTTGAGACTCAAGCTTATTTTTTATTTCTTTCTACATTAATCGATATTGTAGTGTATAATCACCTCAAATATTATATATGGATACATAAAATGCAAAAAAAAGCTGTATATGCTGGTAGTTTTGATCCCGTAACAATTGGGCATCTATGGATTATTGAACAAGCAGCATCAATGTTTGATAAAGTTGTTGTTGCAATAGGTGGCAATGTTGACAAGAGTTATACCTTTTCTTTAGAAGAACGAATAGAGTTACTCAAAAAAGTAACGAACAAGTTTAATAACATTGAAATTTCTGAATTTAATAACGAGTTTCTGATTAATTATGCACAGCGCATAAAAGCCCAATACATAATTCGTGGGATTAGAAACACTAGTGACTATGAATATGAAAAAAGGATGCGGTATGTTAATTCTGACATTTGTGACGAAATAAGTACTATATTTCTCATCCCCCCAAGAAATGTTTCTGAAATATCTTCAAGTCTGGTTAAAGGTCTTGTTGGTAGCAAAAACTGGGAATCAGTCGTTAAAAAATATGTGCCTGAACCTGCGATTCAAGCAATGCTTAAATGGGAACAAAAAAATGCCAGATAATAAATTAATTCACCTAATTAATCCCTTAGTGCGTAAGCTACTAAAATTTGACTCACCAACTGATAGATTATTAGCAGACTTTTTTCGAGAAAATAAAAAACTATCCCATATTGAGCGTAATCTAGTTGCTGATACAATATACACCATACTGCGTAATTATTATAAAATAACTGCAATTCTTAATGACCATATTCCAAATATAATAGGTCTTACATGGCTTAAACTACTTGATATTAATCCATCTATCTTATCAAAAATCAATTTACTTGATATCGACTACCTAAATAGCCTTACATTTGACCCTAATAACACTTTAGAGCTACCGCAATGGCTAATCGAAAAACTTAACTATAGCGATGATGAAATTCAAAAATTAGCCTTTAGTTTACAACAAACTGCACCACTTGATTTGCGGGTGAATTTACTTAAAACTAATCTAAATTATGTTATGTCACAACTTAGTGAGTTTAACCCTCAAAAAATGGAGTTTTCTCCATTTGGGATTAGGATAACAGACAAAGTATCTTTAATGAAGCACCCATTATTTCTAAATGGAAGCATAGAGATTCAAGATGAGTCAAGTCAATTAGGGGGGCAATTATTAAGTCCCAAGCGTGGTGATATGGTGGTTGATTTCTGTGCTGGAGCTGGTGGTAAAGCACTCCTATTTGGAATGCTTATGCGTAACAATGGGCGGATTTATGCTTTTGATATCAATGAAAAACGCCTAAACAATCTAAGCCCACGAATGAGCCGTGCTGGAATATCAACAATATATCCAGAATTAATAGCTCATGAAAATGATGCTAAAATAAAACGACTCCATAATAAAATTGATAGAGTATTTGTTGATGCACCGTGTTCTGGAATTGGTACGCTTAGACGTAGCCCAGAATTAAAATTTCGCCAAACAGCTATAACAATTGATGAACTAAATATCAAACAAGCCTCGATTTTAAGAGAAGCAAGTAAATTAGTTAAAATCGGTGGGCATATGGTTTATGCAACTTGCAGCATCTTACCCCAAGAAAATCAAAATATAGTACAGCAGTTTTTAAAAGAACACTCAGATTTTGAGCTAGTGCCAGCATCTAGCGTATTTTCTAATCCTCGTTTGCTAAGATATGATAGCTACTTAGAGTTATTGCCACATATTCATGGAACCGATGGATTTTTTGCAGCATTACTTAAGAGAATTAGCTAAAACATTCAAACTTTAGATTAATTTTTAGATTCTAATTATACATATTTTGTACACTAGTTCGTCAATAAACTTATTATGATTGATGGTTCACATAATCAAACACAGATAATATATAACTTATACATATTATAAGTAAAAAGTTTATGTCATACACAAGAGGAATAAATTAAGCGGATTAACCCGACTTATATTCATAATTTTTATCTCTACCTATTAGCAAACTTGGCATTTTTGAGAAAACTATTCGAATTTATCAAACTAACTAATTTTATTTAAAAAAGCTTTTAACCAATGGATTAGATTTTAGTAAGTCAATATTAGTTTCACCATTTACATTGATAACACTAATACGTCCATGACCATCATTCATTGAGTTATCTAAGTCCAGCACCATTCCTATAATAACCAGTTCTTTAGCTTTTCGGAGATCAGCAAAATCTTTCAGAGCAAGTGATACTTGCTGGTTAACATTATTAACAACAGCATTTGACCATGTACATTCGGCATCGCTATGTGATTCAACATTTTTCTGAACTGAAAGAGCCAGATGATCTATTTCTCGAATAATACTTGAGGGTAGCGAACTGTAATCACTCATTGAAGCTTTAATTGCTCCACATTGAGTATGTCCTAAAAAAATAAGTAATGGGGTTTGAAGTACCCTCACACCAAATTCAACACAACCTTGATTTAGAATATACTGGTTGCCAATATTTCGAACAATAAAGAAATTATTCTCTGGGCTATATGTAAATGAGGTAGAATGTGCTCGAGAATCACAGCACATCACTAATGTTGCAGTAGGAGATTGTGATTGACTAAATTGTTTAATATTCTCTTCATTTGTACCAACATAGTTATTGTTTATTTGATTAATACTTTCTAACATATTAATTACTTGTTCGTTTTTTAATACTAAATCCATGTACTTTCTCCTAAAGTTAAAATTTTTGGCTTTTTCTGGAGTCAAGTGGGTAAGATAAAAATATCCACCATTCCAACACCGATAACTTACAATACAGCCAAGCAAATTATTATAGCAGAAAAGTAATGGAATTAAATCAATTATTTCAGGTAGCATTTGTATAAATATCCCGTGTTACATAAAGTAAGTCATAAGATGTAGTTATTTCACTTATTTAATTATACAAGTATTTATAAATATTCATGGACCCGATAGATTTTTTGCAGTATTACTTAAGAGAATTAGCTAAAGCATCATTGAACCATAGTGATAAATCATCTATTTCTTCGGCACATAAGCTATGTGCCATTTGGTATTCATACCACTTGATGTTAAAACCTGCTGCAGATAATTTTTGATGGGCTAAATTACCCGCGATATATGGCACAACATTATCTTGAAGTCCATGAGCAGCAAAAATTGGAATATCCTTATGATTGCTAGTAATATAAGAGTCCACATTTGGTAAATAAGTAGATAATGCAACTATACCACCTAGTTTATGTCTTGAAGATAATCCAGTTATATAACTAATAACTCCGCCTTGAGAAAATCCAGCGATAATAATTTGTTCAGAGTTAAACCCTTGTGACAATTGATCTTCAATAATTTTGTTAATTAGATTCACACTTTGGTCAATCCCAGTAATATCAACGTTTTCGCCTAAACTTTTAGCAGTTAGTTCATAAATATCATACCAACCGCGCATAATATAGCCATTATTGATAGTAATCGGACGCATTGGAGCATTTGGAAAGATAAATTTAACACACTTAGCTAAATTTAACTCAGGAACTAGTGGTACAAAATCATTATAGTCCGCCCCTAATCCATGTAACCAGATAACAACAGAGCTAGGCGGCTTATCTAAATGACTTATTTTTTCTATAAATTCTAGCATATTAGTCTTTTATCCTAACTACATCAGCTCCAACTTTACTTAGCTTAACTTCCATACCCTCATAGCCACGATCTAAATGATACACTCGTTCAACTATTGTATCGCCATTCGCAACCAGAGCAGCTATTACTAGTGATGCTGAAGCTCGTAAGTCAGTTGCCATAACTGTTGCACCGTAAAGAGTATTAACCCCTTTTACAAGTGCTAAATTACCATCAACAGCTATATTAGCACCCATACGACATAATTCTGGCACATGCATATAACGATTTTCAAATATCGTCTCTGCACATACAGCAGAACCTTCAGCAATAGCATTTAACGCCATAAACTGAGCTTGCATATCTGTTGGAAATAAAGGATACGGTTGCGTTTTAATATCAACGCTTGTTGGACGATGATTCATTGCTATTTTAAGCCAATCGTCCCCCGAATCAATTGTACATCCAGCTTGAGTTAATTTATCAATAATTGCCACCATAGTATCAGGGCGTGCGTGAGTTAAGGTTAAATCACCTTGAGTTATAGCTGCAGCAATAGCATAAGTACCAGCTTCAATTCTGTCAGCGATAACTGAATGAGTTGCCCCATGTAAGCGTTCAACTCCTGTTACTATTAGAGTATCAGTCCCAATACCTTCTATTTTGGCACCCATTTTTACAAGACAATCTGCCAAATCAGTAACCTCAGGTTCACGAGCACTATTCTCTAAGGTAGTAATTCCATCAGCTAGAACCGCTGCCATTAGAAGATTTTCGGTACCAGTTACAGTTACCACATCCATTACTATCCGAGCCCCCTTTAGACGCTTGGCACGAGCTTTTATATAACCATGTTCAATACTAATCTCAGCCCCCATTAACTCCAACCCTTTTATATGTTGGTCAACAGGACGGGCACCAATGGCACATCCCCCGGGTAAACTTACTTTAGCTTCACCAAAACGTGCAACTAATGGACCTAGCACCATAACTGATGCCCGCATAGTTTTTACTAAATCATAAGGTGCCTCATATGAGTTTATATTTCCAGCATCAATTTCCATACGATTATTAGCAAAACCAACTTTAGCTCCCATGCCATCTAATAATAAAGCTAGAGTATTAATATCTTTTAAATTAGGTACATTTTCTAAAATCAATTTATCCGAAGTCAATAAACCAGCACATACAAGTGGTAGAGCTGCATTCTTAGCCCCTGAAATACGGATTTCACCTCTTAGCCCCAATGATTTTCTCACTCTTAGCTTATCCATTAGCTTCACCCCACTCTTTAATTGTATATAATTTCATTGACAATGCATGAACCTCCTCACGCATTTTATCACCAAGTGCTGCATAAATAATACGGTGACGTTCTAATCGTGACTTAGATCTAAACTCTTCACTCACAACAACAGCATCAAAATGACGCCCATCACCTGTAACGTCCAAAAACTCACATTTAATATGTGAGTTTATTGCTTGATAAATAACATCTTCTAACAATTCTTAATATCCTTATAATAAGTGCAAGTGCACGGCTCCAATACCTCAATGGAATGACTGTATAGAGTTAGCTGTCAATCCCAAACAAAAAATAATTTACTGTTCGTATAGCATTTGGGATCTCTTCACTATAACCATCAATCTCGCATTCTGGGATGATAAATAATTCATCAATGCTTAATCTTAATACCTTTTTTAATCAACATATAACCAATATAATTAACTATAATAGCTAAACAAAATACAAATACCATACCAAACTTAATATTAGCACTAGAATGAGCTATAAAACCATAGCGAAAGCCATCAATAATGTATAAAAACGGATTAAGATAAGCAATATTATGCCAAAAGCCTGAAAAACTATTTGGGTTAAAAAAGATACCTGCTAGATAAATCAAAGGAACTATAATAAAAGACTGAAACCCTGACAATTGATCAAATTTTTCAGATATAATTCCAGCAATTAAACCCAATCCTGCTGCAATTGAAGAACCAAAAATCAAGAAGAATAATAAACTACTAACAGACTTAGGAACACAACCCCCAAACCAATAAATACCAATAAAAACTGCAAACCCAACTATAACACCCCGTACAATACTTGACACTAAATAAGCACAATAGATCAAAAATGGTGAAATTGGTGCCATTAGTACAAAGATTATATTACCAGTATATTTGGACTGAATCAAACTACTACTGCCATTACCAAAAGAATTTAAAAGCACCTGCATCATAATAAGCCCAGGTATTAGGTATGTCGCATAGCTAACTCCCGGAACGTCAGTTGAAAGCCTTGATAACTGTGCCCCAAAGATTAATTGATATAGGACAGCTGTTGTAACAGGCCCAATAATTGTCTGCATCCATATGGACATAAAACGATAAATTTCTTTTTTGGTTAGTTGAATAAATGGTTGCAAGTTATATTACCTATGTAAATAATTTATAAAAACATCTTCTAAAGATGGGTGATTAATCCTAATGTCGTTAATTTTGACATTTGCAAGTTTGAGTAAATTAAGAATTGGTAGTAATTGATCACTATTATCTAGTTTTAGCGTAAATAAATTACCCTCACGTAATACAACTCTAGCCTCTAATTCAGTACTAAACTCACCGTTACTAGTTTCAATTTGTACTGTTGTTGGCAGAATACTTGATTGGCTAACAAGCTCTGCCTTCGTACTTTTAGCAATAATATTACCTTTATCAATCATAATGATTTTATTACATAACTTCTCTACTTCTTCAAGATAGTGAGTTGTCAAAAGTATAGTGTGACCTTTTTTATGCAATTCGGTAATAAACTCCCACAGACTCTTTCGGATTTCAACATCCACTCCAGCAGTAGGTTCATCAAGGATTATTAGTGGTGGTTTATGAACTAGCGCTTGAGCCACCATCAAGCGACGCTTCATGCCACCTGATAAACCTCTAGTATTACTATTGACTTTATCTTTAAGATAAACTCTCTCAACTACTTCATCAATCCAATCTTTATTATTAGCTACACCATACAACCCTGATTGAAATTTAAGAGTTTGATATACTGTTAAGAATGGATCAAATGCTAATTCTTGTGGAACAACACCAAGATTATACTTAGCCCTAACAACATCACTAATAACATCGTGCCCCATTACTTTAATTGTGCCTTTAAAGCTGTTTATTCCAGCAATTGATGATATCAATGAAGTTTTACCAGCTCCATTTACCCCAAGCAGTCCAACAAAATCGCCTTTTTCGACATTAAAACTAATATCATTTAGTGCGTTAAATGTTCCATAGGCTTTGGATACATTATTAATTTCCAGTGCATACATAGATTTTTATTCTTGAAAAAATGTTATTTTTTAACTTGGTTTTGAACCAAATCGCTACCAGGTAGAAGAACTAAAACCTCACCAGGTTTAACCAAGTTTAATTCATTTCTTGCTCTTGCTTCCATAGAGTCCTTAGAGCCTTTTAGCCCAGCAATCTTCATCTCCATCATTGAATTACGCTCTTTTAAATCAATATTAATCTGTCTTTGCTTATCAAGTTGATGCTTAACTCTTTCATCATCGACATAACCACCATGTCCATGCATAAACTGCATTTGAAATAATATTATTATTCCAATCAAACATAAAAATAAGATTTTTTGCATAATTAAACTATTTTTAAAACATCGTACCATTATTATAACATTATCAGCTCAGATTAATTAAGCTCTATAAAAATTTTAGGGCATGGATCCCAGATTCTAGAGACGAACAGCATCTAACTTTAAATCTGGGATGACGTATAAGAGTGACAAAAACAGCATCTAACTTTAGGCATTATTCTATCATCATACTTATAAGGAATATATCTTTGTTTCTAGAAGTGATTTATTTTTTAAAATAGCTGTTTTACATTGTTTAAAATAATGCTTTTGGGTAAGTAAACCTATTTGTTTCAAATAAGCAATATACTTTAAATCTAGTGCTAGATTATTTTTTATTATATTCTCTATATCACCATCATTTGAGATAACAATACTGGGAACAACTAGATTACCCTTAACTAATTTTACAAAATTATCCAATTGAGGCTGATTTACATTACCTTCAATAATGAATAGTACTTTATTTGGTAATAATGTTTGTTCATTTATATAATTAATGGTTGCTAATATATTATCATCTATTCTTTTAAGATAAATTGCAAGACCAATAGTTCGTTTGTAGCTTAATTCATAGAGTTTGATATACTTAGAAAAAACCCCCATTGCATTATAACTACTAATCGCTAAACCTTCATAACCCTGCATAAAGCCACGCTTTATGATATAACATTTTAAAAACATGACCATAGCTCTAAACGGTAATAAAGCTAGGTTACATTTTTTGTTATTAAAATGCTGCTTAGCGTACAAGCTACTATAAAACTGCATTTTATCGATCAGCTTGTTCACATTATCATATGGAAAATGATACATATAACCGCCATGTAGCTTGGTTTCTTTCAAAGTGTTTTTTACAAAACTATCATGCACTTCATTTTCTTCAAATTTAGTTTCAGTTTTATTATAAAGACGTAAAATCCAATCATTACCCCAAGAGCTTGAATAAATTTGGTAACCATCATAATAATTTTTACGTAAAATACGATAAATATGACCTTTTTGGAATTTGGTAAAAAGCAATATCTCTGTTAATTGGGAACTAACAATTTCATCACAATCAACAAAAAATACCCAGTCATTTTTAGCATACGTTGCTGCAAGATTTCGAACCTTACCCATCCCACAAAACTCATGTTCAAATATGCGAACATTGTTAAATTGTTTGGCTATAGCTATTGTATTGTCTGTTGAATAATTATCAAGTAATACCACATCGTCAAAACGTGATAAGGAATTTAGGGTACGCTCTAAATACTGCGACCCATTTTTTACATTTATAACTATACTTAGCATGAGTTTATCCTAGGGTAAAACATTTGCTAACTTCATCTTGCTCAAGAATATTGTACCTCACATTGGAGTTTAGCATATACTTTTATGACTCAAATTGCTTAAGAAATTTTGCCTCATCAGCAAAGCCAGCTTTAACTTTAACCCAAACTTGTAGAAATACTTTATTACTTATTAATTGCTCAATATCAAGACGAGCTTCTGTAGAAACTTGTTTTAGTTTCTCTCCATTTTTACCAATCACTATCCCTTTTTGGTTAACTTTATCAACCAAAATAGTAGCACTTATACGCGTGAGCTTAGGCTCTTTTGTAGAGAATTCGTCAATAATTACTGCGATGCTATAGGGTAACTCTTCACCGAGATGACGAAATAATTTCTCACGAATAATCTCACTTACTAAAAATTTGGTATTTTTATCAGTTAATTGATCATCCGGATATAAAAACGGTCCCGCTGGTAATTCGATTTTAGCTAATAGATCTTCTAATCCTGTGTGATGCTTAGCTGACAAACCAATTACATGCTTAAATGAAAACTTACCACTTATAGTGTAGATGTATCTTGCTAATTCTTCTTTATCTTTCATTTTATCTTGTTTATTCACTACCAATATTACATTAGCATCTTTGGGTAATAGCTCTATCACAGCTTCATCCCCTGGATTAAACAACCCAGCTTCAACAACATATAAAACAGCATCAACATTGCTTAGGCTATTAACTACTGCTAAATTAAGTAGATCATTCATTTTATTAAGATAACGCTTTTGAAAACCAGGGGTATCTACAAATATAAACTGCCTGTCCCCACTAGATAAAACGCCATTTATTTTATGTTGCGTTGTTTGTGGCTTACGTGAAGTAATACTAATCTTTTGACCAATTAGATGATTCATAAGAGTTGATTTACCAACATTTGGGCGCCCAACTATAGCTACAAATCCACACTGAGTATTAACATTTTCTGACACTTATTACTTACCTTTATAACTTCTTGGTTTCTTTTAATAAAATTAACATATCACCGGCTGCATTTTGGCTAGCTTCTTTTTTAGTTTTACCAACCCCAAGCACCCTTAACCCCAAAACTTCAATCGCACACTCGACACTAAAAACACTATCGTGCTCAGGACCAGTTGCACTAAGTACAGTATATTTTGGCACTTTGATTTGACGCGACTGTAATAACTCTTGTAACACAGATTTACTATCTTTAAGCATTAATAAAGATGCCTGTCCAAATCTATCTATATACAAACGTTCAATAAACAACCTTGCTTCATTAAATGATGAGTCAATACTAATAGCAGCGATAATTGCCTCAATCGAATCCGCTAAAATTGATGCTCTAGTACGCCCTTCTGATTTTTCTTCACCATCCCCTAGGTACAAATACTTGCCAAGATCAAGTTCAATAGCCAATTCCTTTAAGGTATCTTGATTTACCAAGGCAGAACGCATCTTAGATAGTTCACCTTCTGGTAAGTGTGGGTATTTATAAAACAAATTAAGTGCAATTACATAATCAAGTATTCCATCACCTACAAACTCGAGTCTTTCATAGTTGTCACGTCCAAAGCTTTTATGCGTTAGTGCTTGTTTTAACAACGAAGCATTTTTGAAGCTATAGCCTAACTTTTTTTGTAATTGTTCTTGGTGCATATACCTAAATTTTAAGACCTATACGCTTCAGATCGTGTAAGTTTAACCATACATAAATAGCCTTACCAAGGATTGCATCATTAGTAACAAAGCCCCAGTAACGACTATCTAGACTATTATCACGGTTATCCCCCATCATGAAATACTGACCACTTGGCACCACACAAGTAAACCCATCATCTCCTCTATAGTGGCAGTTTTGACTATTTGGGAAAGTTTGTACTTCCGAAGCAAATACAGCCGGCACCTTATCCCAAGTGATTATAGAGTGCTTAACACCTGTTAAATTTTCTACAAATTTTTGGTTATTAATTTCGATATCACCCTCGGGTGGAATATTCTCAGTATACGAATAACTTCCAGCTTCAGTATAACCTAGTGGCGTGCCATTGATGGTAAGTTTTTTATTGTAGTACTCAATTTTATCACCACCAATACCAACTACGCGTTTAATTAAATCACGATTGCGTACCTGAGGATCTTTAAATACTACGACGTCTCCACGTTTTACATCATTTACTGGAATGATTACTCTATTCATAAGTGGCTCACGAATTCCTAGAGTGAATTTATTAACTAAAATGAAATCACCAACAGTTAAATCAGGACGCATTGAAGAACTAGGAATTTGATAAGCTTCAAATAAGAAAGCTCGTAATACAAAAACACCTAAAACAACAGGAAAAAATTCACGTGCATAATGAATATAGTGTGCTCGAGCCTTACCATGAATTCGCCTCTTTGCCCAATACAGCTTGTCAATCAATAATATAAAGCCACTTAAACCAACTAAAAAAAGTAACACAGTCGCAAAATCAGTCCATTCAGAAATAATACCAACCAAGCCTAAAACCAAAATAAAATAACCATTTTCCATGGCTTTACTTTTATTTTGACCATTTGCACGGTATATAAAAAACATTCCCAGTAAAATACCTGCAATGCCTAAATAAAACCAGCGTGATAAGCCATTAGTCATATTTTCCATTTTATTCCCTTATAATTGTTCTAACATAATTGTAACATATTGTACAAATAATCATACCCCTGTAACTTCATGAATCACTTTTACCTGCAATCTTTGAGCAAGAAATAATGAAACCCCTCCAATAGCTGCAAATAATAACCCTAGTACTAATTGATTGGCATTATGAAATAGTGATACCGTAATACTCCCTATAGCAGCACTTAACATTTGTAGTCCATTATAAACAGATGCTGCAGTACCTACTTTGGTATCAAAAACCCCCATAGCTCCAGCACTGCAATTAGGATAAATTATTCCCGAAGCAGTTATAGCAATAAGAATAGGTACCATAATAATATATATATTAATTAATCCAAGTATTCCAGTAATTATATAAACAATACTAGTAATAATATACAAATAACAGCCAATAATTATCATTTTTTCCGAACCATGCCGTGGCATCATAAATCTATTAACAAGCCCACCAGAAATAAGAGCCACAGTAATAAACAAAGCTGTATAACCAAAAGAATTAGGCGACATTCCTACTCTTACTTGCAGTAGATAGGAAGACATAGTTTGATACGAAACTAACCCAGATAATATAGACGCAGAAATTATATTGTACAACAAAAACTGCTTATTGGTTAAAACATCAATATAATCTTGAAGTACAACACTGATAGTTAGAGAACGTTTATTTTTATTGGTTTCAGGTATTTTATACCAACAAAATGTTATTGCAGTAATTGCTAAGATAAGAAGTAAAATAAAACTCATACGCCAAAACATGTATTTCTCTATATAGCCACCTATTACAGGGGCAAATGCTATTGCTGAGGCATACAAAATACCCATTGTTGAGGATGCTTTGGCTAATTCTTCACGAGTTTCTGATATATCTTTGATAATTGAACGAGCTAGAACCGACCCACCAGAAAAACCAAAGCCTTGAATTATACGCCCTATCAATAATGAGTCTAAAGAGAAACTGAAACAACAAACCAAACTACCAATACTACCAACAAGTATACAAATAAGAATTATGGGCCTACGTCCAAATTTATCTGATAAGGTTCCATACACCATAGATCCTATTGCAAAACCAAAAACATATACAGCAATACTTAGCTGTATCATATTTATATTCACGCCCATATAAGTTGCCATAGATGGCATTGATGGTAAGTATAACTCTGTTGAGAACTGCCCAAGCACCACCACCAACATTAAAACCGAAAAAAAAGTTATATTTTTACCAAGTAACACTTAAAAACTCCTTAACAGAGTTCATTTTACCATATGTATCAATATCTAAAGGTACTAAGTTACAAAATTATGTTATAATTATGCCTAGAGATTAGCTTAGGCAATCGCGAGAGTAGCATCTCGAGGAAAGTCCGGACACCATAAGGACATAGCGCTGGGTAACCCCCAGGAACATGCCTTTAAAGGCATTGTGACGGAAAGTGGCACAGAAAATATACCGCCGTAAGAGGTAAGGGTGAAAAGGTGGGGTAAAAGCCCACCGCATGGCTGGTAACAGCCTTGGCAGGCAAAACCCCGCTTGGTGCAAGACTAAATAGGTATTTTGAAGTAGGTCCTCTACGCGTGAGGAAGTCAAATTCCCCACAGGAATACGGGTAAGTTGCTTGAGTTTGGTAGTAATACCATACCTAGATGAATGATTGCGTGATACAGAATCCGGCTTATTGAGCTAATCTCTCTTTATAAGGCTCTTTAAATGTCAAACCCCAAAAAATTAATCGAAAAATTTTTGAACTCCAAAAAACTGTTCAAAGGTCTATTCTTCGAAGTAACTCATGACACAGTTGAGCTTCCCGACGGAAAAACCGCATCTCGTGAATATATCATACATCATGGTGCAGTTGCTATAATTGCAATTACTGATGATAATAACATAGTCATTGAACGTCAGTATCGCCATCCAGTTAGGCAGATTATGCTTGAAATACCAGCAGGAAAATTAGAGGTTGGTGAAAACCCTCTTGAAGCTGCTAAGAGAGAGCTTGCTGAGGAAACTGGTTTTACCGCTAAGAGCTGGACAGAGTTAGGAACATGCTTACCATGTATTGGGTATTCCAGTGAAAAAATAACCTACTACGTGGCAAAGGAACTTAAGCCTGGTTCAAGCAATCTCGACGAAGGTGAATTTCTCGAAACCTTAACCATGCCTTTCGATGAGTTTTTGGATATGGTTTATAATGGTGAAATCACTGATACCAAGACTATTGCTGGAATAATGTTGTATCAAGGCCACTTACGAAAAAACTCCAAATAAAAACTAATCAAATTTGCCATGGGTTTATCATGAGTATCAATGTAATACTTTATAAACTACATTTAAAGGGAATTAATACATGCTGTTAACTGCAGTTTTTCTTATAACTTTATTATCTGGATTGGTTGCTATAACAGGTGGCAACGGTTTAATACTAATGCCATCTTTACTAATTTTAGGATTTGATATCAAAGAAATTCTAATTTTAATTCGAACTAGTGCCGTTGTTTTTGTTTTATTTAACTTACTTGCTCTAATACAGGATAAAAAAGTACCAGCTTTAAATAAAAAAGATCTATTTATTACTATATTATCCTCAGTAACAGTTATTTTAAGTTCATCATTATTAACAAAACTAAATGATACCATCTTGATGCTTGCTATTACAACCATCCTCTCAGGTCTATTTTTACTAGTTATATTTAAACCTAAAGGTAAAATTTTAAATCAAATTTTTATTATAGTATTACCATTTTTTGCAGGAATTTGTGGTAGTGCTGTAGGTGGCGCTGGATTAATTATAACTATTTTATATACTCTATTGGGTGCCTCACCAAAGGAGTCTGTACAAAAAAGAATTATACCGTCACTAACAATTCAGATCATTGCATTTATATCTTTGATGAACCAAGGTATAAATGTAAATTACCCCACGCTTTGTGTTATCATAATTGCTACAGCAATTGCTGGATATTTAAATATGAAAATATTTATGATGTTAAAACCTAGAGCAGTAAAAATATTATTTTACACAAGCTTTATTTTTTCTATATTTAATTTAATTGAAGATGCAATTGAGAATATTTTATTTACACACCATATGGATTGGGCAAATTTAATTAAAATATGAAATGCCTATAAATCACAAACTGAAAATACTACATCAGCCGATATATAAGAGATCATATTCACTATAGTAGTATCTCTAATGCATTTCGTCTTTATACGCAATTAATCAACTCAAGGATTTACGCCCATTTTACTGCGAAGTGCGAGACTTGTGATATCCACGATTCACACGCTTGGAATATTTAGTTATAATCTCGTTAGGGATTAAAATCCCGAATTCCCCGAATTCAACTACGAAATGCAATAAAATATATTTTACGTTTTACGGTATTATAGTATATAATAATGCCTTCAT
>CAZJFO010000018.1:18902-28652 GCA_964545465.1 uncultured Neisseria sp. | reverse complement strand
GTCCTACATTAATGAGATTTATAAATGCCGATACGGTTAATGTAGCTAATCTCTACAACTTTGGGGATGGTAATCCGATTGATAATCTAGACCCTAGTGGGCATATGCCTGCATGGGCTTGGGGTATTCTGGGGGTTGCTGGTGTGGGTTTAGCCTGTTATGGATTATGTAGTGCTTTGCTAGGATTGGTATGGGGTGGTGGGGTTGCCGTTGAAGCTGGAGTTGGGGCTAATGCTGCGGCAGTAACATTAGCGGGTGCGGAAGAAGCTGCCGTTGGTGGTGGCGCTGAACAAGTTGCGGCAGGTGGCACTAATCGTATCCTAGAGATTAGCGACGCATTTACAGGAGAAGGCGTGTATTCTTCAGAAATCAATCCAATTGCTAATTTATATGAGACAATTCCAGAGGAACTAAGGGGAGGGAGTAATTATTATATCCAAGGAGATAGGACGGTATCAATCAAGAGTTTGTTAGATGACTATGAACAGAAAAATGGTGTTATAGCTTTACAGCGTATTAGAGCTCAAGATATACCAGTATTTAGTAAACTATGTGCTATTGAACGTGGTGCTACCGAAGGAGGATTTATTTTTAATGGGACTCCTGTTAGTATTCAGAATATTACACGCACTAATCTTTTTGGAATCACACATCGATTTGAGATTGTTAATCCTGCTGATTTGGATTTAGTGGATCGAGAATTTGGTGAGTTAGGGCATGTGTCTAGTGTGCTTACCATGAAAGGATTTCATTATGCACCATATATTGATTTTGATTCATTTATGCCACGAGATATAAACGGAATAAGACAACAATTTGACATATATTAAATGTTATATTCTTGTCTTATTGTTTTGAGATTAGTTAATAAATAGAGTTTAAATCTGTTCGCTCATTAAATCTTCATAAGATATAGTGGTTTCCGTTATTTTTGCAGTAGATAGTATAAGTTGAATAACTTTATTTTCAATTGCAACAGCACGTGCATTATTAACTCTTGCTTCATCAGTATAGTACCAAGTTACATATTCAGTAGGATCTTCATATTGAGAAGCCATATTAGTAACGATATCTTTTACTTCGTCTTCAGTTACTGTAATATCATTTTGTTTGATATATTCCTGCACTAATAACCGAAGTGTTACCACACGTTTTGCATTATGTTCAAACATCTCATGAGTAAGCTTGATTTGTTCAGGTTTGTAGCCTTGCTTTTTCATATTATCTTCGGTGGTTTTCATCATGTAATGAACCTCATCATGTACCATCTCATTAGGCACATCTAGAGGTGATGCAATTCTTAATGCATTTAATGCATTTTCACGTGATTTAACATGTAACCGACGCTCTATTTCACGTCCTAGATTTATTTTAACTTCAGCTCTTAATGCAGCTTCAGTGCCATCATTTACACCAACTGATTTAATAAACTCATCATCTATTATAGGTAATTGTTGTTCTTCAACTTGACGAACTGTAATATTAAATACAGCTTTTTTACCTTTAAGATTTTCTGCATGATAATTGTTAGGGAAGATTACATCAACAGAAAAACTCTCTCCCGTTTTTTTGCCTTGGATACCTGCTTCAAAATCTGGTAACATCATGCCTTGACCTAATACAAATGGATAGTTTTCTGCTTTGCCACCTTCAAACTCAACCCCATCTACAGTGCCAACAAAATCAATAGTTACTTTGTCATCATTGCAAGCTGTTTTGTCAGCGTTGCTAGTGTATGTAGATCTTTGCTTTCTTAACATTTCTATAGTTTTGTCAATGTTTTGTTCATTAAATTCACAGGTTGGTTTTTGAATCTCAACAGATTGCAAATCACCTATTTTAACGTCAGGCATAACTTCAAAAATAGCAGCAAAAAGAAACTCTTCACCTTCACTACTTGTAAGGTCAAATTTTGGATAACCTGCAAGGTTTAGTTTATGCTCTGTAACTAAATCAAAAAACTTTTGGTTAAGATGCGTATTTAGTGAGTCCTCATAAGCTTTACCACCATACATTTGTTCAACTATATTAGCAGGTACTTTCCCAGGTCTAAATCCTTGTGCTTTTGCATTCTTTGCATATTTTTTTAACTCAGTTTTCACTGATGCGTATACATCTTCTTTTTTAATACTAAACGTAGCTTTTCTTTGTAATCCCTGAACTACTTCAACTGACATTGCATCTATTCCTTATCTAATTTAAAACAAGGATATATTATATCACACTATTATTTGTTGTATCATTTTACGCCGAATTTTTTAGTAGTCTCATTGTATCTTGTATCTTCTTCAGTATGCTGGTAACGCATAGTGGTTTCAATTAGGCTATGACGTAGGTTTTCTTTAACCACCCTAATATCAATCCCAGCATCAACTTGATGGGTTGCTGATGTATGGCGAAGCCAATGAGTAGATACCTTATCTATAACATACGCGGCAGAAGGATCAACTAATGTTACTTGCTCTGCAATAGCATGACATGTGTTTTTGATAATCTTATATAGCATTGAATCACTAATTGGAGCAAATTTATTTCCCTTGGTATTATTAACTAGTGCAATATTAGTTTCAGTACTTTCTGGAAAGTCAGATAGATTTAATGAGCGTCGATAATCAATCAAAGCTACAAGTAGAGCATTTGGCACAGGTATTTCACCATATTTATTTCCCTTACCAATAACACGAAGCCACCACTGGCTACGCTTATTGATAAAATCACTCATTTTAGCACTAGCAATCTCACTTCTTCGACATCCTGAAAGATATAATAAATTAAAAACCCATTTAGTACGATTATAAGTTGTTTTTTGGATTGTATTCGCGCGCGGGAGCTTTTCTATATATTCAATGACATAATCCCATTCTTTATGGGTTAGATAACGTTCTAGATTTTTATTTTTAGTTACTAGTCTGGCTGATTTGCGTTTTACTAAGCGAAAAGGATTGTTATTTAGATAACCACTTTGTAATAAATATTCATACATAGTAGTTAGAATTTGTAAATTAAGTTTAATACTCGAAGGAGATAAACCATGTACAAATGGTCTCCATTTGGGATTGTTTCTACTAATAGCAGGTCCGCACCAAAACTCACTAGGGGATGGATTACTCAAAAAATTTTGATAGTCTTGTATATCTTCACGCTTTATCTGTGCTAAGGTAAGCTTTTGTTCAAGTCCCCACATAATAAAACGTTCCGCACATTGGCGATATGAGGTGAAGGTGTTTGGACTGCTTTCAAACTCCATAAGCCAAGTTTTTATTGCTTCAATATCACTGGTTGCACGTATACCAAGCACACCACGCGGTGCATCAATTTGATTTATGATATCTTTGATGACTACTTGTTGCATTATTTCACCTAAAGTTTAAACTGTTTTTTTAATAATTTTTTATGTAATATATAGAATATAGATAAACCCAAAATCCATAATGGGGTTACAAAAACACTAAGCCTCATATCATCTATTTGAGTCATTACAATCATAATAAATATTAAAGCAAGCATTGCAATTATATTGGTATACGGAAATAATAATAGTTTATACTTTAATTTTATATTATTAGCATTTTTATACCTTCTAAAATAAATTTGAGTAATTAAAATTATAAACCAAACAATAAGAATAGAGCTAGTTGCAATAGTAAGTAGGTACATAATTGCATTTTGAGGAGATAAGAAATTAATTAACACGGATAACCCTATAACTGTAGATGTAGCTAAAATAGCTCTTTTAGGAACATGCGTGTCAGATTGTACTTTAACAAAATAGTTCGGAGCATTTCCATTTTGGGATAAGTTAAATAACATTCGCGAAGCACCATACAAACAGCTATTGAACGCTGATAATGCAGCAGTAATTGCAACCATGTTCATAGCTCCAGCAGCAGCAGCAAATCCCATTTTCCTAAAAATATCAACGAATGGACTAATATTAGTAGAAAGTTTTTCAAAAGGATAAAGTATTATAATTGCAAGCATTGTAAGAATATAAAATAATAAAATACGAATTATTACACCATTTATTGCTTTGGGTACATTTATTTGAGGGTTTTCAGCTTCACCAGCCGCAATACTTATAAACTCACTACCACCAAAAGAGAATACCACTATAACAAATGAAGCTGCAAAACCTTTGTAACCACCAGCAAAAAATAAATCTGGGTTAAGATAGTTACTTAAGTCAGGATTATTGTCATGCCTAAAGAAAATAAGATATCCTGCAAAAAGTAGCATTAAAACAATAGTTACAATTTTAATACCTGCAAACCAAAACTCAAACTCTCCAAACGCTTTAACACTAATTAGATTAATTGCAGTAAAAAAAATTAATATAAATGCACAAAGTATAAAGTGCGGTATCCCAGGTGAAAAATAATCAAAAAACACGGTTACAGCTGTTAACTCAACCATACATACAACAGTATACTGAAACCATGCACTCCAACCAGAGATAAAACCTGCATAATTGCCAATGTAGTTTGTTGCATACTGACTGAAAGATCCAGAATTAGGGTCGTCAATAGTCATTTCCCCAAGAGCTCGTAGAATGATATAAATAACGAAGCCCCCAAGTAAATAGGCAAGTACGATAGATGGACCTGTCTGGTGTATAGATTTGGCAGACCCAAAAAATAATCCAGTACCAATAACCCCACCTAAAGCAATCATCTGTAAGTGGCGGTTCTTGAGTTTGTGTTCTAGTTGTTGCATATTTTATTCCTATTTAAATATCTTATTACGAACTAAATATCCTATTGATAATGTAATAAGCCATATTGGGGATATATAGACAGCTAATTTCATGCTGTCCATTTGTAGCATGGTAATTATAACCAATATAAAGAAAATAATGGCAATAATTGAAGATGCAGGGTAGAATGGCATTTTATACTTGATTTGGCTAATATCAACTTTTTTTCTAAATGAAATCTGAGCAATTAAAATTGCAATCCAGTTAAAAATAGCTGCAATTGTAGCTACAGCTAGAAGAGTGTTAAATATTTGTTTGGGATGTAAATAGTTAAGAATAACTGCAATCAAAATAAATATCACTGAGAATATAGTTGCAATATAAGGAACACCGTTTTTACCCAGTCGTGTAAATAATGCTATAGCATTGCCTTGGTTACCCAAGTTATATAGCATACGTCCAGTACCATATATTCCACTATTTAAAGATGATAATGCTGCTGTTATTGCAACCAAATTCATAACCGCAGCTGCTTTATAAATACCGATTTTAGTAAACACGTCAACAAAAGGGCTAACATTACCATCTATTTTATTCCATGGGTATAATGACATAATAATAAATAAAGTGGCAATATAAAAAATAACAATTCTAAGTATTACACCATTAATTGCCAGAGGGACGTTTTTTTGTGGGTTTTCAGCTTCACCAGCTGTGATACCAACTAATTCTGTACCACCAAAAGAAAACACAACGACCACAAAAGACATTAAAAAACCTTTGAAGCCATGAGCCATAAAACCACCATTTTGCCAAAGATTGCTTACGTGTGAATTGGCATTATTTCCAAATGCTATAAGATACAATCCCAGAAATATTAGGGCAATAATTGTTAAAATCTTTATTCCAGCAAACCAAAACTCAAACTCACCAAAATAGCGTACATTTAATAAATTAATAACTGCAAAGATAGATAATATAAAAAGTGCAATTTCCCAATGAGGTATATTAGGAAGCCAAAAATCTAAAAGCATTGTACTTGCTGTTAGTTCTAACATACAAACTATAATATATAAGAACCAGTAATTCCATCCTGATATGAAACCTGCAAAACTGCCTATATATTTATATGAGTAATAGCTAAATGAACCAACATTTTGCTCATGAACAGTCATTTCACCTAAAGCTCGAAGTATTATATACATTATAACACCACCAACAGCATAAGCCAATAAAATAGAAGGCCCTGTAAGACTTATTGATTGACCAGCACCAAAAAATAGACCAGTACCAATAGCACTACCTAATGCAATCATTAATACCTGAGCTTTAGTTAGACGCTTGATATGTTTGTTACGCATATATTCAGTTCTTTATTTAAAGGGTTATCTCAAATTCGGTATAGATAGGTTGGCAGGTTTCAGGAAGTGGAGGGTTTATACCAACTAGAATTCTTTTAAAATTAGCTTCAATATTATGAAAATCACTTCCTATGCTAGATAACAATCCTGTTAATTTGGCTATATGTGCTATATTCATAATGTCATCTTTGGAGTGTGATGAGCTAACTACTTCAATACCTCGCCCACCATATTGTTTGAATTCATCAATTAATCTTAGTAGTTTGGTGCGGGTGAATTTATAACGACTAGGGTGAGCAATTACCGCTATTCCGCCACTATTAGTAATCCATTTAATAGCATTTTCAAGACTAGCCCATTGCTGAGCTACATAGCCAGGTTTACCTGGTGCTAAGTATTTATCAAATGCTTTACCAGGTTTGGCATAACCATTAGCAATCAAAAATCTATTAAAATGGGTGCGGCTAAGTGCTTTTTCATTCTCGCAGTATTCCATAGCGCCTTCAAAAGCATTTGGTATACCTATTTTAGCTAAATTACTAGCTATTCTTCGACCTCTATCTATGCGTGAATTTTGCATAAGAGCTAAATTGTCTACTAGCTCCTCATTGTTCTCATTGATATTAAGCCCTAATATATGAATAAGTGTATTACCTGTCCAGGTAACTGATATTTCAACACCACCAATAAAACCCAAACCAATCTCGGAAGCATAGCTTCTTGCTTCAGATACACCATCAACGGTATCGTGATCAGTTAGTGCAATATGCTTACTACCATTAGACTTTGCCAGATTAAGAACTTCTTTTACTGGGAGTGCTCCATCGGAATTATTTGAATGGCAGTGAAAGTCAATAGGAATAAAATTTGTCGGAATATTAGGCATCACAGATATCACTTCACTTAAATTAAATTATACAAGAGCAATTATTTATATCCAATCAAAATATTTGTACTTGCGATGTTATTGTAACATACGTACCGTAAGTTCGGGTTGGTTAAATAATTGTTTATGTAAATAATTCAACTAAACTTAACCTAAATAGGATAAAATGTCGAACTGTGATTAGTAATATAAATAAACATCTTTTGGAGGGTTGAAATGCATAAGGTTTTAGTTATGGGTGCAGGTAAAATTGGGGTTACTGTTGCGGCTCTTTTGAATCAAAGTGGCGATTATTTAACCTATGTCAGTGATCTGAATCCACCTCATAAACTCCCGAAAATATCTAAAAATCCAATTCAATTTATCGCTGGAAATATCAAAGAGCCAGAAAAAATCAAAAAATTTATTAATGATAATAAAATTGAAGCTGTTGTTTCATGCTTACCATTTGATTTAACAATTGAAGTTGCCAAAATTGCTCATGCTTGTGGAATTCATTATTTTGACCCAACTGAAGACGTCGTAACTACTAATGCTGTTATTGAACTTGCTAAAACTAGTAAATCTACATTTGCGCCCCAATGTGGACTTGCTCCAGGTTTTATTAGTATTGCTGCAAACTCTCTGATAAATGGATTAGATGATATTAATGTGTTAAAAATGAGAGTTGGAGCTTTAGCTCAAAGCTCCAGTAATTTTCTGAAATATGCTTTTACATGGTCGATTGATGGTTTGATTAATGAATACATTCATCCATGTATTGTGCTTGAAGATGGTGTTAAAAAATCTATCCCAGCTCTTGGTGGGGTGGAGAGTATTACTATTGATGGTGATGTTTATGAGGCTTTTTATACTTCAGGTGGAGTTGGTTCTATGACAGATACTTACCTTGGTAAAGTTAAATCTCTAGATTACAAAACCATTCGTTATCCTGGACACTGTGAAAAAATGGCTTTTCTATTACAAGATTTAAAGCTTCGAGAACGCCCTGAATTACTTAAAGAAATTTTAGCACAGGTAATTCCTCATGTTGAAGATGATAAGGTAGTTGTTTATGTAGCAGCACAAGGTTATGTGCATGGTCGTTTAACAGAAAAAACATATTCAAACACATTATATCCAATAACTATTGATAATAATACATTTACCGCAATCCAAATGACAACTGCTTCTGGTATATGTACTATTATTGACTTGGTTGTAAAAGAGAAAAAGCTATCAGGTTTAGTAAAACAAGAACAGGTTTCTTTAAATGAGTTTATCAATAATCGTTTTGGGTCATATTATAGGATTAAATAAATGGATTTATTAAATAAATTTGGTTGTACTAGTCGTATGTCTGGTACAGCAGTTGGTATGGAATGGTTTACCAGTGACAGCTTATTACCATCATTTAATCCAAATGATGGTAGTAAAATTGGTGATGTAGAACAAACTACAGCCCTACAATTAGAGTTAATAATTAAACGCTCACAAGAAGCCTTCCTAAAATTTCGTGATGTGCCAGCCCCAAAACGTGGTGAATTAGTTCGTCAAATTGGTGATAAACTTCGACTTTATAAAAAAGATCTTGGACTATTAGTTGCTCTTGAAATGGGTAAATCTATTGCTGAGGGCGAGGGTGAAGTACAAGAAATGATAGATATGGCTGATTACTGTGTTGGTCAATCACGTATGCTATATGGCCTATCAACTCATTCAGAACGACCAAATCACCGGTTATATGAGCAATGGCAGCCTTTGGGTGTGGTTGGGGTATTCTCAGCTTTTAATTTTCCAGTTGCAGTATGGGCTTGGAATGCTTTTATAGCAGCTATATGTGGGAATAGTGTTATCTGGAAACCATCTCCAAAAACTCCAATATGTGCAGTTATTACTCACAAAATTTGTGCTGAAGTATTAGCCAATAATGGGCATCCTGATGTTTTCGCCCTAGTTACATCTGGTGATATACCACTATCACAAAGCATTATTAATGATAAAAGAATTCCATTAATCTCATTTACGGGATCAACTAAAGTTGGGCGAGATATAGGTTCATGCGTTGCTAAACGTTTTGGTCGGTCTATTCTAGAATTAAGTGGTAATAATGCAGTTATATTAGACGAAAATGCCGATCTTAAAACTGCACTGCCAGCTCTAGTATTTGCAGCAATTGGAACTGCTGGGCAAAGATGTACGACTCTTAGACGTTTAATTATTCATGAGAAAATATATGACAAAACTGTATCTTTACTAAGAAATGCTTATGCGCAAATAAAGATTGGAGATCCATCTAATCCCAAAAATCATATGGGTCCATTAATTGATAAAGATGCAGTTAAATTATTTGAAAATGCTATTAATCTAGCTAAAAGCGAAAATGGTAAAATTATCTATGGTGGGAATGTGATAACAGGTGCGGGTAGCTTTGTAGAACCAACTATTATTGAAGCCCAACCACATTTCAAAATTGTAAATGAAGAGACTTTTGCACCTATATTATATGTTATGCCTTTTAGTAGTATTGAAGAAGCTATATCTATAAATAATCAAGTATCCCATGGTTTATCTTCAGCGATATTTACCCAAGATATGCGTAATATGGAACGTTTTTTATCAGCACATGGAAGCGACTGCGGGATAGCTAACGTTAATATTGGTACTTCAGGGGCTGAAATTGGTGGGGCTTTTGGTGGTGAAAAAGACACTGGTGGTGGTCGCGAATCTGGCACCGACTCGTGGAAGATGTATATGAGACGCCAAACAGTTACAATTAATTATGGGCATGAATTAACATTAGCTCAAGGAATTCAATTTAATTTATAAGG
>CAZJFO010000018.1:16727-18892 GCA_964545465.1 uncultured Neisseria sp. | reverse complement strand
TCTAGAGCAACTATTTGATAACCTATGGGCTCAATATATAGTAGAAAGTCCAGCTTCAAAAGAAATTTATGATTTGTTTGTAGCTAATGATGAAATAGTAGTGAATGATCATATTGCGATACGCACTTTTAATGATAAAAGAGTTAATGTTAATGTTTTAGGGCGTTTTTTTGAGGATTTGGGTTATAAAGAATGCGGTGAGTATAATTTTTCAGTTAAAAAGCTTTATGCCAAACATTACGAACATAAAAAAGATGAGACAAAACCCAAAATTTTTATTAGCGAATTAATAACTAATGAATTTAGTCCTTTTGTTCAAGCAACAGCAAAAAAACTAATTGATTCTATAGCACCTGCAAAATTTAACTCTTCAGAATTGCTCTATTCTGGAACTCTATGGGGTGAGCTAGATTATGATATTTATAAAAAGCTTTTAAGTGAATCAGAATATGCTGCTTGGCTCTATGTTTTTGGATTTAGAGCAAACCATTTTACAGTTTTTTTGAATTATATGACCAAATTAACCTCCATTGAAGAAGTTAATAAATTTATAAAAGCTAATGGCTATAAATTAAATTCGTCAGGTGGCGAAATAAAAGGAACTACTGCTGATTTATTGGAGCAATCTAGTACAATTGCAAATGATGTAAAAGTTAAATTTAAACAAGGTACTTATAGTATTTTAAATAGCTATTATGAGTTTGCAAGACGTTATCCAAAACCAGATGGTAAACTTTATCAAGGATTTGTAACAGCATCTGCTGATAAAATTTTTGAAAGCACTGATGTTGCTACTAAATAATTGTATATTGAGTTTAAAATAAAGGGTTTTTAATGGCACGCGTATATAATTTCTCTGCAGGACCTGCAGCACTGCCCGAATCTGTACTACAAAGAGTGCAAGAAGAGCTTTTTAACTGGCACGGTACCGGTGTATCGATAATGGAGATTGGACATCGTTCTAGCACTTTTCATGAGATGTTAGAGCTTCTTGAGCTTAAAATTAGAAAACTTATGACTGTACCTAATAATTATAAAATACTATTTTTAGCAGGTGGAGGGCAGGGGTTATTTAGCTTAATTCCTATGAATCTTACTGCTAAAAATCAAGCTGTTGATTATTTTATAACAGGCATTTGGTCAGATAGAGCTGCACAATACGCTAAACGCTATGCTGATGTTAATGTAGTTACTACTGCGACTGGGTCGAGTATCCCAGAACAAACTACATGGAACCTTAATCCACAAGCAAAATATGCTTTTTATTGTCCTAATGAAACAATAAATGGAATCCGTTTTCCTGACGTTCCAAATACACAAAATATACCACTTGTAGCAGATTTAACCTCTTGTATATTATCAGAAGATATAGATGTAAGTCGTTATGGAATTATATTTGCGGCAGCTCAAAAAAATCTTGGTATTGCTGGAATTTCTTTAGTTATTATCAGGGAAGATCTTTTTGGTGAAGCACTAAATAGTGTGCCTGAAGTATTTAATTTCAAAATCCAAAGTGAAAATCGCTCATTATTAAACACAATTCCAACTTTTCCTGTGTATATGATGGACTTAATTGTTGATTGGGTAAATGAACAAGGTGGGCTAGCTAAAATGGAACAAAGCTCTTTAGCTAAGTCTACTAAATTGTATAAAGCGATTGATGAAAGTTCTTTTTACAATAATTCAATTGAAACTCAATACCGCTCACGAATAAATATACCTTTTTCATTTCCTACTAAAGAATTGCTGGATAAGTTCTTGTTAGAGGCAGAACAAGAAGGTCTAAATTATCTAGCAGGTCATGCATTGGTTGGTGGGGCAAGGGCTAGTATGTATAATGCTATGCCTGAAGCTGGGGTTGATAGATTAGTGGAATTCATGAAGCATTTTGCATCTAAATACGCTTAAAGGTGGCATATATTAATCTAGCATCAAATAATTTAACTCAGCTATTCAAAGATGCCATTATTAAAAATGGCTTTATTGGTGATTTTCATACTGATTATCCTAATCGCCTAATAAATGCAACGGACAACAGTATATATGAGTTATTACCCGAAGCTGTAATACAACCATCAAATACTAATGATGTTGAAATTGTTATTAATGCTTCAAATAAAGAGCCATTTAAAAATCTAAAGTTTGCACCACGAGGTGGTGGCACT
>CAZJFO010000018.1:8638-16717 GCA_964545465.1 uncultured Neisseria sp. | reverse complement strand
ATTGATTTTAATATAGATCAAATGACGGCAGTTGTTGAACCTGGAGTAATTCTTAGTGATTTAAATAGGTTTTTAGCAAAGTATGGGGTATTCTTTGCTCCGGATGTATCAACCGCCAATAGAGCAACAATAGGTGGAATGATAGCAACAGATGCCGCTGGTAAAGGTTCCTTTATTTATGGTAAGACCTCAGATCATATTATTAGTTTGGATCTTGTTCTTGCCAATGGTAATAAAATAAGTACTTCAAGTGTTAATACACTAGAACTGTCATCTGAGCATAGCAGTATCAAACTATATAAAGAAATAATTAGCTATCTTGAGCCCATACAAGAAGAGATAGACTCACGCTTTCCACTACTTAAACGCCCATTATCTGGTTATAATATCAAAAAGTGTTATAACGATGGTAACTTTGATCTTAGTAGTCTAATTTGTGGGTCCGAGGGTACTTTGGGATTAGTTACCTCAGCTACTCTTAAATTATTACCGATACCTAAATATAAAACCTTAATTGTAATTCATTATGATGGCTTTATTGAAGCACTAAAAGATGCTGCATTTTTAGCTAATTACCACCCATTAGCAATTGAAGTAGTAGATGAAAAGGTACAAAACAGTGCTAGGAGCCTTCCGAGCTGGCCGATATTAGCTAAAATGTTAAATTCAGTAGATAAAAACTATGTGTCTAACTTTATGGAACTGGTAGATGATGATAAAAACATATTGGATGAGAGAGTTAATAGTCTCAAACTTGATTTAGATAATAAAAATGCTAATTATGTAGTTATTACTGAAGCATCGCAAATTACCCAATTATTATCAATTCGTTCTTTGGCTGTAGGTTTGGCTGGTAGAATTTCAGGGGTACAAAAACCTATAGCTTTTGTAGAAGATGCTATTGTACCACCAGAACATTTAGCTGATTTTGTGACTGATTTACAAAATATCCTGGCACAAAAAAATCTCAACTATGCAATGTATGGGCATGTTGATGTTGGATGTATTCATGTAAGACCGGCTCTTAATATGCAATCACAAGCAGATAGAGAGCAAATTCGCCCAATTACTGAGGATGTAATTACTTTACTTAAGAAATATAATGGTATATTATGGGGTGAGCACGGTAAGGGCTTTAGAGGAGAGTTTGTACCTGAGGTATTTGGTCCGATATTATACCCTGTATTATGTAAGATAAAAGCATTATTTGACCCAAATAATAAACTAAACCCAGGTAAATTAGCAGCTATTGATAGCTCCGATAAATTAACTAAAATTCATGAGGTTCCTATGCGGGGTGGTTTTGATGAAATTATCCCTTTATTGGATCAACAACAGTATGCTGATGCTATGTTATGTAATGGTAATGCTGCTTGTTTTAATAACGAACCAACAAATGTAATGTGTCCATCATATAAGATAACGAAGGATAGAATTCATTCGCCCAAAGGTAGGGCAATGCTTGTTAAAGAGTGGCTACGAGAAAAGTCAAATGCTAATGGTAGAAAAGTTGCTAAAATGGTATTTGATGCTATGAATGGATGTCTTGGCTGTAAGGGCTGTGCTGGTAAATGTCCTACAGGTGTTAGTATTCCTGATTTACGTACCAAGTTTTTAGATACCTATCATACTGAATATAAAAAACGCACTATTTTTGAATATCTAAGTTGTTATATTGAACATTTATTACCATATATTGCAAAATACCCAATACTATGGAATTTTAGTGTTCGTAATCATTTAATCCCTCGCTTTGGAATGAGTCATCTCCCTACTTTCAGCTCAAATACACCATTACTCAAAAAATTAAAACAACAAAATATATCAATCTATAGTGATGCTAATCAAATAGCCGGGTTTTCTGATAATCCAGTAGTCATTTATGCCGATGTTTTTACTGGTTTACTAGAGCAAAAGGTGTTGTTTGCATTTATTGAAACTATAAAAAAATTTAATATGACACCTTATATAATTAATCCAATCTCAAGTGGTAAAGCTTTGATAGTTGGTGGCATGATAACTAAATTTAAAAATAATGCTAAGAATTTGAAAAAATTATTTGCTCCTGTTATGGATGAAAACATTCCGATAGTAAGCCTTGAAAATACAGTAGCTTTAATGTTTAGAGACGAAATAAATAAATTTGATGAGCCACTTAATGGTAAAGTATTAACCATAGCTGAGTTTTTGTTTCTAAATATAGACAAACTATCAGGTTTTAAAATTAGTAATAACTATGTGCTATTACCGCACTGTACCGAACAGGCTATTCATCCCCAAGAAGCTATGCTATGGGCAAGTATTTTTGCTAAAACGGGGTGTGCTCTTCAGGTTAAAAACCTCGGTTGTTGTGGGATGGCAGGTACGTATGGGTATCAAAAAGAACATCAGCTACATTCTGAAGGATTATTTAGTATGAACTGGAAGGCACATATGGCTGATAATGTACTAGCCACTGGTTTTTCATGTCGTTGTCAAAGTAAACGATTTGCCAATATGGTTTTACCTCACCCAATAGAAATACTATCTAATTCAATATTATTACAAACATAAACTTGAATTTTTTTTGCTTCAAATACGGGAGGTTATTTATTCCTGATGCCAAAAATTTTAGTGCCAATTCTAAGCATTGTTGAGCCGTTTTTAATAGCTAACTCATAATCATTTGACATACCCATTGATAGGGTGTCAACATTAAATCCATCTCGATTAAGTTGATTGAACATCTTGGTTAATTTTTGAAATTGATTTTCTAATAATTTATTATCTATAGTATGAGATGCAATTCCCATTAGACCACGTAGTTTGAGGTTATTACTTATCTTAATTACATTTGCTAGTTCTAGAATATCATTGTAAGCATTTACTCCATGGCGTGATGGTTCATTGCTGATATTAACTTCTAATAAGATATTTAACTTAGGAAGGTTTGTAGGGCGTAGTTTGGATAATTTAATTATTTGCTTAGTGTTTGAGACGCTATGTATCCAGCTTGCGCTTGTTGCTATCAATTTTATTTTATTACTCTGGACATGTCCAATAAAATGCCAAACTATATCCAAGTCTTTCAATTCATTACTCTTTTGGTTAAACTCCTGTGCATAACTTTCCCCAAAATCACGCTGACCAAGATCGTATAATTCTCGAATAGTTTCTCCACTAAATTTTTTACTAACTGCAATGACAGTAACATTGCCATGTAATAAAATTGTTCTTAAAACAGTTAAATAATTTTGTTTTAGGTTGTTCATAATAATTCTTTATAACAATATTTACATTATATTATCCCTATAGTATAATTCAGTGCTGTAGTGAAATGCAAACTGCTTTTTATTTGCTATAGCATAATGTATAATAAATCACAGTTACAGTTTTTTGAAGGTTAGTCTCATGAGGTTTTTATTTAAGTTTAACTCCGCTCTAATTTTTATTTTGTTTTTAATTCTTGCACTTGGGATTTTTGTGTCTCATTCTAATCAAAGTTTGTTTCTTGCTATTAACTCATTTCACGCTTTAGTTCCAGTTGAAATTTGGAAGTTCTTCAATATATTGTCCTATCGTAAATATTTTATTTTACAAATATTGCTACTGATAATAACATTTATATGGAGAAAAAATAAGCTACCTAATGTAATGCTATTGATAATTGCTTATTTTGTAGTATTTGCAGGTCTAAAAATATTATTTGGCGAAGTACGTCCTTATGTTGTACTTGATCTTAATAGTTTTTATTGGTTAAATATGTATGAAGATGCTGTAAAAAGTTCACATTATTCATTCCCATCAGGTCACGTTGGTAATATTGCAGTATTTGCTTTTGCAATAAGTAGCATGTTTTTTGATAAATCAAAACCATTACAGTTTTTAATGCTGTTATTGGTGTTAGTAACTGGCATCACTCGCATTTGTACTGGATGGCACTGGCCTCTTGATGTTATTGCTAGTGGACTAATTGGCTACTTACTAGTTAAAATATGCCTTTCAATTAAACTATATAAGGCGAATTCAAAAAATAAATACTAAGATGATAGGATACTTGTGATAAAATTTCGCCATATACTATAATGTAAACATCTAAAAGGGCGTTTCTCAGATGAATAAAAAATTAGCCGTCATATTGTCTTTTGTAATATTGATACTACTTGGTGGTTGTGATTTACCGATAATAATCGACTCAAAAGGTGTAATTGGTACGCAAGAAGTGCGTCTAGTTCGTGACGCAATTTTATTGATGCTAATTATTGTTGTACCAGTTATTATTATGACTGTAGTATTTGCTTGGAGATATAGAGCTTCAAATAAAAGAGCCCATTATGCACCAAAATTTGATCATAGTAATTTAATTGAAGCTGCAGTATGGTTTATTCCAATTATGATTATTTTAGTGTTAGGTACGATAACTTGGCGTACTACTCATGAATTAGATCCGTATAAACCACTTGATATAAAAAATGCAAAGCCACCAATCACAATTGAAGCAGTAGCTCTTGATTGGAAATGGTTGTTCATTTATCCAGAACAAAATATTGCAACAATAAATTTGGTTGAATTTCCAGTAAATACCCCTGTTAATTTCAAAATCACTGCTGATGCACCTATGAATGGGTTCCAAATACCGCAGCTTGGTGGGCAGATTTATGCCATGGCTGGTATGCAAACTAAACTTCACTTAATAAGTGACACGACTGGTGACTTTTTTGGTCGTGGTGTTAATTTTAGTGGAGCTGGTTTTTCTGGAATGCAATTTGTAGCTCGTGTAACAACACAAGAGCAGTTTGATGAATGGGTATCATCTGTTAAAAATTCACCTGATACATTAAATAACGATGCGTATGACAAATTGTTAGTACCAAGTGAGAATGACCCAGTCAAAACCTATGGGGATGTAGTGCCTCACATTTTTGAAAATATTATTGCTAAATTCATGATGCCTGGAATGGATAATCTAGATGAAGATCATAGCAATATGGACATGATGAAATAAATATAAAGTTAGAAAGAGACAAATATGAATATATTAGGAAAACTAGACTGGAGTGCCATACCGGTTAACGAATTACCAGCAATGATAGCTGGTGGAGTTATGGTTGGTGGCTTTATTGCACTTGTGTTACTGATAACCTTTCTAAAAAAATGGACCTGGCTTTGGAATGAATGGTTTACCACGGTTGATCATAAAAAAATTGGTATAATGTATATCATTGTAGCAATAGTAATGCTATTACGTGGTTTTGGTGATGCACTACTTATGCGTACTCAGCAGGCAATATCTGTTGGAGCAGACCAAGGGTTCTTACCGCCACATCACTACGACCAAATATTTACTGCTCACGGTGTTATTATGATTTTCTTTATGGCTATGCCTTTTGTGGTTGGTCTTATGAATATTATAGTTCCACTACAAATTGGTGCCCGTGATGTAGCATTCCCTTTTCTTAACTCTCTGAGTTTTTGGTTATTTGTAGTTGGTGTTGTTTTAGTTATGCTATGTTTAATAGTTGGAGAATTTGGTCAAACTGGATGGCTTGCTTATCCTCCATTATCAGAAAAACAATATAGTCCTGGAGTAGGGGTTGATTATTATATCTGGGCCCTTCAAATTTCGGGTATCGGAACACTTCTAAGTGGTATTAACTTCTTTGTTACTATTTTAAAAATGCGTTGCCCTGGTATGACATTATTAAAAATGCCAGTGTTTGTATGGACTGCACTGTGTGCTAATATCCTAATCATCATTGCGTTCCCCGTATTGACTGTTACTCTTGGTATGTTAGCACTTGATCGCTATTTAGACTTCCACTTCTTCACCAATGACTTTGGTGGCAATCCAATGATGTATGTAAATATGATCTGGATTTGGGGGCATCCTGAAGTATACATTTTAGTCTTACCGGCATTTGGTATTTTCTCAGAAATATTTGCAACGTATTCTCATAAGAAGTTATTTGGTTACAAAACAATGGTTTGGGCGACGTTTGCTATTACTATCCTAGCGTTTGTAGTATGGCTACACCATTTCTTTACTATGGGAGCTGGTGCTAATGTAAATGCATTCTTTGGTATAGCAACTATGATTATCTCTATTCCAACTGGAGTTAAGATTTTCAACTGGTTATTTACAATGTATAGAGGTAAAATCGTGTTTAGTGCTCCAATGCACTGGTCAATCGGGTTTTTGATTACATTTACTATTGGTGGTATGACTGGGGTATTATTAGCTGTTCCTGGAGCTGACTTTTTACTTCATAATAGTCTGTTCTTAATTGCACATTTCCACAATGTTATTATTGGTGGAGTGTTTTTTGGTTACACAGCTGGTATGGTATACTGGTTTCCTAAAGCATTTGGCTTTAAATTAAATGAAAAAATTGGTATTGCGGCATTTTGGTGCTGGATAGTTGGTTTTTATATCGCATTTATGCCATTATATGTTCTTGGATTTATGGGGGCAACACGTCGCCTAAGTCATTATGATTATTCAACTGGTTGGCACCCTTATTTTGTAGTCGCTTTTGTTGGAGCTCTTATAATATTTATTGGTATCAACCTACAATTACTACAAGTAGTTTGGAGTATCTTTACGCGTAAGAAAAACTTAGACCTAACTGGAGATCCATGGAATGGTCGTACGCTTGAGTGGGATACTGCATCTCCGCCGCCGTTTTACAATTTCGCTCATGTTCCACATGTGCATAGTTTAGAGCCGCACTGGGATAATAAGCAATACTTGCTAAAACATCCTGAGAAAAAAAATGAACACCGCCCATACGAAGATATCCATATGCCTAGGTATACAGGTGTTGGTTTTATAATTGCCTTATTTGCCTTTACGTTTAGCTTTGGGATGATTTGGGATATTTGGTGGTTGGCAATTGCTTCTTGTGTAGTTATGTTTGGAGGGGTGGTATACCGTTCGTTTGATTACGATATAGATTACTATGTAACTAAAGAAGAAGTAGAAAAAATAGAAACAGAAATTTCAAATAGGAATTTAGCATAATGACAACACAAGTATTAGATTCTCACAATCATCACAACCATGACATTGAGGCAAGTGCCAAAGTAGTATTTGGTTTTTGGGTATACATTCTTAGTGATTGTATATTGTTTTCAATGATATTTGCAACTTATGCAGTATTACATGATAATACCTATGGTGGTCCAGGAGCTCACGAGCTATTTACAAATATGCCATATGTATTAATTGAAACATTTATCTTACTTACTAGTAGCTTTACTTATGGTCTAGCTATGCTAGGGGCACATAAAGGCAATAAAAACCAGCTATTAATTTGGTTATTTGTTACTTTTATTCTTGGTTTATCGTTCATTTGTATGGAATTAAATGAGTTTCATCATTTGATAGCTGAAGGAAACGGACCTCAAAAAAGTGCGTTTTTATCTTCATTCTTTACTTTGGTTGGTACTCACGGATTACATGTGACATGTGGCTTAGTATGGATGATTTTACTAATATTACAAGTTTCAAAGCATGGTATAACTTCTATTACTACTAGAAAACTTAGTTGCTTAAGCTTGTTTTGGCACTTCTTAGATATAGTATGGATTTTTGTATTCACTATTGTATATTTAATGGGAGCAATGTAATATGTCACGCCAAACTTCTAATACAAATCACGGCACCCAAAAATCATATATAATTGGCTTTATATTATCAATTGTATTAACAATAATACCTTATACTTTAGTGGTTAATCACCTTTTAACTGAGGATGCTCTAATTATATCTATTGTATTTCTTGGGGTTATTCAATTATTAGTTCAATTGATATTCTTTCTACATTTAAGTTCTCATCCATCACAACGCTGGAATCTAATTACTTTTTCATTTACTGTGCTAATAGTAGTGATTTTAGTTATCGGTTCACTATGGATTATGTATAATATGAACTATAATATGATGGAACATGCTAATTAAAAATTTTTTCTCTCTAACGAAGCCTGGGATAATCTTTGGTAATCTGGTAACAGTTGCTGGTGGATTCTTTCTAGGCTCTCGTGGTGACATACATTACTCTTTACTAATTGCAACATTTATAGGTATATCACTAATAATTG
>CAZJFO010000018.1:0-8628 GCA_964545465.1 uncultured Neisseria sp. | reverse complement strand
AATTCTTCATTAGAATATTCCTTTTGTCATAATAATTTGATAGACGATAATTTTATATCTGAAAATATAACATGCATTCAATATTATAAATTTAAAATAAAAGGAAATATTACTTCATCTTTGTGTGCTAAATAATATCATCGATCAAGATATTGATAAACTAATGGAACGAACCAAAAATAGAGTATTAGTAAAAGGTTCTGTATCTTCTGAAGTAGCATTTATCTATGGTGTTATACTAGGTCTTGTTGGAGCTGGTATTTTATATTTTAAGACTAATCATCTTACATTTATTATTGGGATAATTGGCTTATTTGTCTATGTGGTTGTATATAGCTTATGGATGAAGAGGAGGTCTGTCTATGGCACTTTGATTGGTAGTATATCTGGATCTGTCCCACCTGTAGCAGGTTACTGTGCAGCTACAAATAACTTTGATATTGCTGCTATATTATTATTTCTGATTTTAACTTTCTGGCAAATGCCTCATTCCTACGCTATTGCAATATATCGTTTAGAAGATTATAAAATAGCAGGAATCCCTGTCCTACCTCTAAAAAATAGTATACCTAATGCTAAGATACATATGTTAGTCTATACTATACTATTTGTCATTACAGCACTTATGTTGACTCTTATGAGCTATACTGGAATTATATATTTTGTGATAATAGCTATTCTTGGATTACGTTGGTTATGGATAAGTATTAAAGGTTTCAAAACTACTGATAATAGACTCTGGGCACGACAAATGTTTCTTTTTTCTATAATTATTATTACTGTTTTATCATTTATGATGGCGATAGATTTTATACCTTCTACTAGTCATATGATATAATATTTTGAAGTATGTGCTATAAATACAAAACCTCATCCCAAACATGAACAGGATGCTGTTCAAAACTCTAAATGTCATCCCACACATGAACAAGATGCTGCTCGTATAGAATTTGGGAGCCATGCCCTAAAATATGAGAGCAAAAGCATGGGCACGATCCTGCACTGGCATGACGAAAATAACTCTGCATTATTAAATAAAGTCAAAAATATTACTCCAGCACTTGCGATAAAATTCTCTGGAATTGGAGTTAGTACTTACTGGGATTTATTACTCCATATTCCAATTCGTTACGAAGATTTAACCAAAGTATATAGTATAACTGATGTTAAAGTTGGTTCAGTTGCTCAAGTAGAAGGGGAAATATTAAGTGCTAAGGTTGTTAATAAACGTAGTAAACAGCTTCAAATTCAAATCACTGATGGTAATGAAATAATAACCCTAATATTTTTTCATTTTTATCCTAATTATGCTTCGCAATATCAAGTTGGTAAGAAAATACGAGCTTTTGGGGAAGTAAAGGCAGGTTTTGGTATAGCTAAAAGCATTATCCACCCTAAAATACAAAGTGTTACTCATGCTCCAAATTTATCTAATACATTTACTCCAGTATATGGAACAACTAATGGATTAAAACAAAACCAAATAGTTAAACTAGTAGAGGAAGCGTTACTTTTACTAGATAAAATAGATATCTTACCTGATAATCTAATAGCAAATTTACCAAGAACCTCTAAAGCACTTCTTACATTACATAAGTTGACCCCAAAGGAGTTTAATACTGAAGCTCACAACCATGCACTTACTCGTCTTAAAATTGATGAGCTTATAGCTCAGCAGTTGATATTATATAAAGCATATGAGTTGAAACATAAAAATGAATCAACTGTCTTAAAACCACGAGCTAAATATACGCGAATGTTATTAGATAGCCTACCTTATAAATTGACCCCTGAACAAACTAAGGTACTAGGCGAAATATATGCTGATATAGCAAAACCAACACAGATGAATCGTCTACTTCAAGGTGATGTTGGGAGTGGTAAGACAATAGTTGCAACTATGGCAATGCTTGTTGCGGTTGAAAATGGCTATCAGGCAGCGATTATGGCACCAACTGAAATATTAGCACAACAGCATTATATAAAGACAAAACAATTACTGCATAAGATAGGTATAGAAATTGTTTGGCTATCAGGTAGTCTGACTCCCAAGCAGAAAAAAACCGTATATAGCGATATCAAAACTGGAGTTGCCAAGATAATCATAGGCACTCATGCAATTTTTCAAAAAGACGTTGAATTTAATAATTTAGCTTTAATAGCAGTAGATGAACAACATCGTTTTGGGGTAGAGCAGAGGTTAGCATTACAAGCTAAAGGTATAAATCCACATCAACTAATGATGTCAGCAACACCTATACCGCGAACCTTAGCCATGAGCTATTATGCAGATCTTGATATTTCGACAATTGATAAATTACCTCCAGGTAGAACCCCAATTAAAACTTTGCTTATTAATAGTGGGCGGCGTCATGAAGTAATTAAATTTATTCATGAAATGTGTGGTAAAAATTCACAAGTCTATTGGGTATGTCCATTAATTGAAGAATCAGAAAATCTTGATTTACAAAATGCCTTAAATACCTTTAATGAGTTACAAGATAGCTTGAGAGAGTATAGAGTAGGGCTTGTTCATGGTAAACTAAAACCCACTGAAAAAGCGAGTGTAATGAAAGAGTTTAGCGAAGGTAAAATTCATGTATTAGTTGCCACTACGGTAATCGAGGTTGGGGTTGATGTGCCAAATGCGAGTATTATGGTAATTGAACATAGTGAAAGAATGGGGCTGTCGCAATTGCACCAGCTACGTGGTCGAGTAGGGCGTGGTAGTGTTGATAGCCAATGTATATTGCTGTATCAAGCACCTCTTGGAGAGATTGCAAAACGTCGTCTAAAAGTGATTTATGAAAATAATGATGGCTTTGTAATAGCAAACGAGGACTTAGCTATTAGAGGCCCTGGGGAGTTGCTAGGTCAAAAACAAAGTGGGCTACCAGGTCTTAGGTTTGCTAATCTTGACACCGATCTACCATTACTAAAAAAAGCCCGTGAGCTTGCTAAAATAATTGCTATAAAATATCCAGATATATCTAAAGAATTTATCAGATTATGGTTTAATAGTAGTCAACATTTTCTGAAGGTTTAAACTTTATTACTAACTTCTTGTTTTACGCTTTATATTGAATAGGGTACCAAGCTGTTCCATATGAAGTTTCACACCTGAGAGTACCATGGTAGTATTTGCATTTCGTATTTGAATTCAGGCAACCCATTATTCAATTTTGATCAAAATAATTTATAGGAGAAATAGTTTGTATTGTTTATATTTGCCCAAAGTGGTAAAATACATATCTTACTAAAATTTTTTGGAGAACCATAGCTATGGAACATACATTACCTCAATTACCTTACAGTCTTGATGCTCTTAACCCACATATTTCTAAAGAAACTCTAGAGTATCATTATGGTAAACACCATCAAACTTATGTTACTAATTTAAATAACTTAATTAAAGATACTGAATTTGCTGACTCTTCTTTAGAGGAAATTATTAAAAAATCTAATGGTGGCGTGTTTAATAATGCTGCTCAAATATGGAATCATACTTTTTATTGGCATAGTCTATCACCACAAGGTGGCGGAGAACCAACGGGAGCATTGAAAGATGCAATCAATAAGAATTGGGGCTCTTTTGAAGATTTCAAAAAAGCTTTTACTCAAACTTGTGTTGGTACATTTGGTTCTGGATGGGGTTGGTTAGTAAAAACACCCGCAGGTGAATTAGAGCTTGTTTCTACAAGTAATGCAGCTACACCATTAACTACACCAAATAAACCATTACTTACTTGTGATGTTTGGGAACATGCTTATTATATTGATTATCGCAACAGTCGTCCTAATTATATGGATGCTTTTTGGAAATTGGTTAACTGGGAATTCGCATCTAAAAACTTCGCGTAATTTACCAGTTTTAACATCAAACAGTGGAATGATTTTGAAAGAAAATCAAAAATTTATGAGGTTTAGGGTTAGCAGGTCATAATAGTAACGACCCGAATTCAGGTGGTAGATAAAATCAATATTTACAACCTTTTTAATTATTATGCTAAAACCATTCCTATCTAAAACATTTAAAATTGTAACTATTAAGGTTTTATCCGATAGTTACAACCAAAAGAACTAATTTATAATAACACTAGGCTATGGTAGAGTGCTGTTATGTTTATTATATTATGTAATTAATGTTTTAATTTTATTCTATAATGAGGTAAAGAATGCGTATTTTGCATACTATGATCCGGGTTAAAGATCTAGATTCTTCAATTAAGTTTTATGAAAATGTGTTTGAAATGCAGGTAATCAAACGAAAGGATTACCCAGATGGTAAGTTTACTTTGGTTTTTGTTGGCTATGGAGATGAAGAAAATAACACCTTAATTGAACTAACTTACAATTGGGATGTTACAAACTATGAACTAGGTACAGCATTTGGACATATTGCCATTGAGGTACAAGATATTTATGAAATTTGTAGTCGCGCTAAACAGTATGGTGCTCGAGTTACTCGTGAGCCTGGACCAATGAAATTTGGCGGTAGTGTTATAGCTTTTGTTGAAGATCCAGATGGCTACAAAGTTGAACTCATAGAGCATAATAGTGATTATAATAAAATTTAAATCCATACTGCTTAGCCACGAACACCACAATAACCAGCACCTAATTCCCTATTATTAGTATAATAGGGAATTAGGTGCTGGTTATTTAATCGTTCTAAATCCGCAAATTTTTTAAAAAATGGTTTATAATAATGAGTACTCTTAGAATTATTTTTCCAGATCAACTTTCTAAATCTATTTCTTCTTTAGAAGGTTTGGACAAAAATACTGATACCGTGATGATTTGTGAATATATACAGGATCTTACTTCAATTTCTCATCACCCTAAAAAGATAGCTTTCATACTTTCAGCTATGCGCCATTTTGCAAGAGATCTGGTTGAAGACGGTATAAATACGCACTACATTGAATTTGATATCTTAATCAATGATACTTCTTTTTTAAATCAAATAAAAAAATTAATTCAAGAACTAAACCTCTTATCAATAATGGTTACCAAGCCCAGCGAATTTCGTTTATTGGAAATGGTCAATTCTTGGAAAACATTATTAAATATTCCTATTGAAATTCTGCAAGATTCACGATTTCTTTGTAGTGATAGTCATTTTGAAACATGGGCAAAAGGTAAAAAGCAACTACGAATGGAATTTTTTTATCGAGAAATGCGAAAGAAATATTCTATTTTAATAGATTCTGACGGCATCCCCACAGGAAATAAGTGGAACTATGATAAAGAAAATCGTAAACCACCATCTAAATATCTAAATATCCCCCCTCGCCTTAGTCATAAAAAGTCCTCTATTACTAAAGAGGTTCTAGCATTGGTAAAAAATCATTTTTCAAAAAATTTTGGTATATTAGAGCCATTTCATTATGCAGTTACAAGAGATGAGGCTGTTAAAGAGCTAGAACATTTTATCAAATTTATCTTACCAAAATTTGGTGATTATCAGGATGCTATGTTAGCATCTGAACCATATCTCTATCATTCACTCATTTCAAGTTATCTTAACGTCGGATTATTGTTACCACTTGAAGTATGTAAAAAAGCAGAGAAAGCTTATAATGAAAATGTAGCATCAATTAATTGTGTTGAAGGGTTTATTCGCCAAATTCTTGGTTGGCGAGAATATATTCGAGGGATTTATTGGTACTTTATGCCAGAATACGCAAATCTTAATTCACTTAATGCTACTAGAGCTCTTCCAGATTTTTACTGGACTACAAATACCAAAATGTTTTGTGTTGCAGAGGCTGTTGGCCATACGAGAGATCATGCATATTCTCATCATATTCAGCGCCTTATGATTACAGGAAACTTTGCCTTAATTGCAGGTCTTGATGTAAAACAAGTCCAACAATGGTATCTTGCAGTTTATTCTGATGCATTTGAGTGGGTAGAAATGCCTAATACTTTAGGTATGTCACTCTTTGGGGATAATGGTATAGTAGCAAGTAAGCCATATGCAGCAAGTGGTAAATATATAAATCGAATGAGTAATTATTGTAAAAAATGCTACTACGACCCTAATCAAACCACAGGTGAAAAGTCCTGCCCATTTAATTCTCTTTATTGGGATTTTTTGGTACGACATGAAGATAAATTTAGAGGAAATCAACGTATGCCATTTGTGTTTACTACATGGGATAAATTTACATCAGAAAAAAAGCAAGAAATTAGGACACATGCTAAAATAACTTTGCAAAAAATTTCTGAAGGTACCTTATGATAAAAAGTTAATATATTGGAAGATTTAATATGAAAATAGATAAAAATGTATTAGGTGGAAAATTAGAAATTCACTGTGAATCTCTTAAAACAGGATTTTATAGAGATGGATTTTGTAGAACGGATAGATATGATACTGGTCGACACGTTATTGCTGCAATCATGACAGAGGACTTTTTAGAGTTTACAAAATCCCGTGGGAATGATCTTCAAACTCCAAGTGCTCTAAATAATTTCCCAGGTCTTAAAGCTGGAGATAAATGGTGTTTATGTGCCCTTCGCTGGCTTGAAGCGCATGAATATGGTTATGCACCACCCGTAGTATTAGAGTGCACTCATGAGAACGCTTTAAAATCCGTACCTCTTGAAACTCTTAATAAATATCAGAGATCGTAAATGATTTATTTACAAAAAAAATTTGACAATAGAGAACAACTTATTTCTTATGTAAAAAAACTAGCACCATGGGCTACAGGTGATGTAGGATATATTGAAGGTGGCAGACAGAATGCTGAACACTCACTTTCAAAAATTGACCCTATTAGTTACTCCATAACGCGTAATTACGGCGATGGAAATATCACAAAACTATCCCCTTTTATCCACCATGGAATCTTAAGTCTTAATGAAGTAAGAAATCATGTGCTTTCAAATACTTGTAATCATAAACTTGTATACAAGTTTATCCAAGAACTTGGATGGCGTGATTTCTGGCAGCGTTTAATCACTTATAACCCTGATTTTGTATGGAAAGATATTGAGCCTTATAAAACAGGGTTTACCGAAAATGATTATGCAAATGAACTACCAGATGATATTAAAGAAGCTAAAACTGGTGTTAATTGTATTGATGAATTTATAAAAGAATTAGTTAGCACAGGTTATATTCATAACCATTCACGAATGTATTTAGCGAGTTTTATAGTCCATTTTCGACGTATTAAATGGCAAGTAGGAGCAAGATGGTTTCTAGAACATCTTCTTGATGGGGATTTGGCTAGTAATAACCTCTCATGGCAGTGGGTTGCAAGTACGTTTAGTAATAAACCATATATTTTTAACCTTGAAAACATCGATAAGTATTTTGGTAAGATAATAGATACATCGCCAACTAAAAATGAATTAATCAATCATAGTTATGAAGCGTTACAAAAAACACTTTTTCCTAATATGTAGGCAATTATATGAATAATCAATTAATTTTGCTTCACGAAGAAGCACTGAGCATCAACCATCGCGTATTTAACGTTGCTCCAAAAGGAACTAAAGCAATTTATGTATGGGATGATAGCTATTTTACACAAACAAAATATAGCCTAAAACGTCTAGTATTTATATATGAATCACTTTGTGACTTACCAATAGATATAATCTATGGCAATATAATAGATGTAGTAAAAGAATTAGCACCCCAAAAAATATTTATACCAGCTACTAATAACTTTATGATTAATGATTCAATTGATAAGATAAAACTGATACTTAATGTTCAATTAGTAGATGATAAACCATTTGTGGATATAAATAACTCTATAGAGTTTAGAAGATTTTTTCAATACTGGAGCAAAGCTAAAAAAACTGCTTTTAGTATCGATTGTGAGATTTGATGCCTCAAGGTATCAAAAAAAATAACCTTCCAAGTAAAATATGTCCTTCATGTAATAGATCATTTTCTTGGAGAAAGAAATGGGAAAAGGTATGGGATCAGGTAAAGTACTGCTCTAATAAATGTAAAAAAATAAGGTAATACCAATTTAAATAATTAAGTTTACTGAAATTCACAAAATGATGAAAGCATTTAAATTAAAGAAACCATAAAATAAATTGTGCAAATTATGGTAGCAAGCAGAAAGGTTGACGCGTAAATATACGCTAAGAAATCTTCAACAATAACAGATTTATTCTGCCTTACCACTTTGAATAAACTATGATGAGCCCCTATAATGGACCCTTAAATTGAGACCACTACTATAGAAATAATTAGAGTAAAAATGTGTCATATTTTGTATTCATAAAGTACAATAATGTTATCAAATATAATTAAGAAATTATGGGGTAAAAGTTAATGTCAGCTGGTAAAAAACGAGTTATAGTAATGCAATTAAATTTAAAGTAGCACTAGAAGCTATTAAAAGTGATAAAACGATAGCAGAGATTTCAACTGAGCATAATGTTCCAAGTAGTCTGATTAGTAAATGGAAAAAGCATGTGTTAGATATGGGAGCTAATATATTTAGTTCTGCATCGCAATCATCTAGCGTTAACATAAATAAAGATAATCAATTATATGGGGCCACGCTGAGAAACGGAATTTTTAGCACGCTAAGCTAATACCATTTTTACTATTTAAGTTTTCAGATATACACACCTGCAAGTCTCCCG
>CAZJFO010000017.1:15232-28712 GCA_964545465.1 uncultured Neisseria sp. | reverse complement strand
GGCTCTTTACCGAAGAATTCTTTTACTTTTTCTTGCACTTTTGGCATACGTGTTTGACCACCAACCAAAATTACATCACTAATATCATCAGGACTTACTCCAGCATCTTTCATAGCAATACGGCATGGCTCAATTGTACGCTCTACTAACTCATCAACCAAAGCCTCCAGTTTAGAACGAGTTAATTTCATAACCAAATGCTTAGGGCCACTAGCATCCATAGTAATGTATGGTAGGTTAATTTCAGTTTGTTGCGATGAAGATAACTCAATCTTAGCTTTTTCAGCAGCATCTTTTAAACGTTGTAGTGCCATAACATCTTTTTTAAGATCAATGCCCTGCTCTTTTTGAAATTCATTGATTATATGATCAATCAAACGTTGATCAAAATCTTCACCACCTAAGAATGTATCACCATTAGTTGATAATACTTCAAATTGACTCTCGCCATCAACATCAGCTATTTCAATAATCGAAATATCAAATGTTCCTCCACCTAAGTCATATACCGCAATCTTACGGTCGTGTCCAGCTTTTTTAGATAACCCAAAAGCTAGTGCAGCAGCAGTAGGCTCATTAATAATACGCTTTACATCAAGACCTGCAATGCGACCAGCATCTTTAGTTGCTTGACGTTGGCTATCATTAAAGTAAGCAGGAACTGTAATAACAGCCTCTGTTACCGCTTCACCTAGATAGTCTTCCGCAGTTTTTTTCATTTTTTTAAGAACTTCAGCAGATATTTGTGGCGGAGCTAATTCTTCTTCATCAACTTTAATCCAAGCATCACCATTACTAGCTTTAACAATGCTATACGCCATTAGGTCAATATCTTTTTGCACCTCTTTTTCTTCAAAACGCCTACCAATTAGACGTTTTGAAGCATAAATAGTGTTTCTTGGATTTGTAACAGCCTGACGCTTAGCTGGAGCACCTACCAAAATCTCACCATCTTTGGTGTAAGCGATAATCGAAGGAGTGGTTCTACCGCCCTCAGCATTCTCTATTACTTTTGGTTGTCCATTTTCAATAACCGACACACATGAATTGGTTGTCCCCAAATCTATTCCGATAATTTTTCCCATAGTTTTTATCCTTTAAAGTTTACTAATATATAAAGTAAGGTCTAATTTTAATTTTTCAAGTATTAATTATTTATTTTGCAACTGTTACCATTGCAGGGCGTAAAACCCTATCATGCAACACATACCCTTTTTGCATAACTGATACAATAGTATTAGGCTCTTGAGCTTCAACTTCAACTGTATTCATTGCTTGGTGCTTATGTGGATCTAGTTTCTCTCCTGCTTTTGGAGTAACTTCTATAATCTTTTGCCCCTCAAAAACTTGGGTCAATTGTTTCAAGGTTAGATCAACCCCTATTTTTAGCATTTCAAAATTTCCCGTTTCATCTTTCAAAGCCATTTCCAGATAGTCTTTTACTGCAACTAACTCCTTAGCAAAGCTACTAATAGCATATTCACGAGTTTTTTTCTGTTCATCTTGGTGACGTCTATGAAGGTTTTGCATTTCTGCTTGTGAACGAACATATTTATCATTTAATTCGACAACCTGCTGTTCTAAATGTGCCAAACGATCCTCATCATTACTAGTAGCTTCTACCTCTACATCTTCAGAAGATTCATTCGTAATTTCAACTTCATTTAGAAGCTCATTATCCATGTTATCCTGAGTAGTTTTCTCATCACTCATAATTTACCTTTCACAAAATTATTTGATACTAAGATGTATATATGGATAAGTTCAGAATTTTCAAGATAATTTTTTAATTGATTAATTCAAGAATTGCATTAGCACCTTCTACACTTGCATTTCTGGCTAAAGCTTGGTGCAGCATATAAAACTTGTCTAATATATATTTTTGGCGTGATTTGTCATTATATAAGGCTACAAAGTTTGTGGCTAAACTTTCTGGATTAGCATCATCTTGTAAAAACTCAGGGGCTACCTCTTCATTTAATAAGATATTAGGTAGCCCAACAAATTTAATATAGAGCTGTTTTTTTAGTAACCATTCAGTAAACTTAGAGACTTTATAACTAATAATCATTGGCTTTTTACATAGTGCAACTTCTAATGTTACAGTCCCACTTTTAGCTAAAACCATATCACTAGCTTTAATAGCATCGCCTGTTTGATTTATTAATATTTGGTATTTAAAATCAACTTTTGCTGCATCTAAAACCTCTAAAAACAAATCATGCATAGAGTTATTCACCATTGGACATACAAATATCGCATCTGGTATCATCTTATGGATTAGATTACAAGTTTCAATAAAAATCGCAGCAAAGCCATCAATCTCACTCTTACGGCTACCAAAAAGCACACAAAACACAGCCCCAGTTAGATTTAATTTATTTTTATAATAATTGGTATCTATATCCATCTCAATCTGATCTGCCAAGTGATGCCCAATATATTTGGCTTTGATATTTTCTCTTCTATATAGTACTTCTTCCATCGGAAAAACACATAACATCAGATCTGTTGATTTTTTGATTTTAAAAATTCGATTATAACGCCAAGCCCATATAGTAGGACTTACATAATGTACTGTCTTAATCCCTTTTTGTTTAAGTTTTTTTTCAACATAAAAATTAAAATCTGGAGCGTCAACTCCAATAAATACATCTGGTTTAAAATCGATAATTTGTTTTATTATCTTTTGACGAATAAATAATATTTTGGGAATAGCCTTAAGCACATCAAGACCATAACCACCAACTGAAAGTATTTCCATATTGTATGATGAATAAAACCCCTCTAATTTCATCAACTCACCACCAATACCTATAAACTCTATTTGAGCCCTAGACTTCAACTCATGAATTAGTCGTGCAGCTAACATATCACCAGATGGTTCTCCAGCAATAATAGCAACTCTTAACATTTAGCGAATAATACCACGAGTAGATTGTTCAAAAAAATCTACAAATACTTGTAGCTCTTTTTGTTCAAGTGCTAATTCAGTTATATAACCTTTAGCTTCGTTATAAGATAAACCATTTCTAAATAGTATCTTGTACGCATGTTTAATGTTTTCTATCTGATGAGTTGAAAACCCTCGACGTTTTAAACCTTCTACATTTATTCCTTTTGGTTCTGCTCTATACCCAAAAGCCATTACATATGGTGGCACATCTTGTGCAACACCTGTAGCTCCAGCAGTCATAGAGTGTTCCCCAATAATAGTAAATTGATGCGCTAGCGAATAAGCACCAAGAATAGCCCAATCCTTAACATGAACATGACCCCCTAGAGCCACGCTATTTGCAAATATAGTATTATTACCGACAACACAATCATGGGCGATATGTGAATATGCCATAAACATATTATTATTTCCAATTTTAGTAACCCCAGTGCCTGTAGTTGTTCCTAGATGTAGTGTTGAAAACTCCCGAATAATATTATCATCCCCAATAATTAGCTTAGTTTGCTCTCCACGATACTTCTTATCCTGAGGTGCTTCACCAATTGATGCAAATTGATAAATTGAGTTATTTTCACCAATTGTTGTATGACCTTTAATTCCAACATGATTAGATACTACAGTATTTTCACCAATTACCACATTAGCCCCAATTATTGAATATGCTCCAACTTCAACACTGTCGTGCAATTGAGCATTTTTATCTACAATTGCGGTTGCATGAATTTTTGCCATTTTTATACCTCTTTCTTAATTATCAATAACTCAGCCTCAGCAGCAACTTGTTCATCCACCAATGCACGTACCTTGTACTTTCCAACCCCACGCTTCATAGCAACCATTTCAGCCTCAAGAATCAAAGAATCCCCAGGGATTACCTGACGCTTAAACCTACAATTATCAATGCCCGCAAAGAAATAAATCTCTGAATCTTTTCTAGGCCCAAATGATAAAACACACAATATTCCAGCAGTTTGCGCCAATGCTTCAACAATCAACACCCCTGGCATAACTGGGTAATCTGGGAAATGACCTGTGAAATGCAGTTCATTCATGGTTACATTTTTTAGCACTTTAATATTTTTACCAGGTTCTACATCAAGAACTCTATCAACCAATAAGAATGGATAACGATGTGGCAATTGCTTCATAATCTCATTTATATTAATCGGCATCTCAGGTTTTGGCATCAACATTTGCATCTCCTTGTATTTGCTCAAATTGTTTTTCTAAAGCTTTTAATCTTTGCTGCATTTCATTTAAATGTCTAATATGTACAGCATTTTTAGCATAATCCTTATAGTTACTAAATGGATATGCTGCCATATATAAGTCTGGAGTAGTGATACTTTTACCAATTCCAGTATAGGCACCAATTACAGTATGATCACATATATTAACATGATCAGCTATTCCAGCACTACCTGCTAAAATACAGTATTTTCCAATTACACTAGAACCCGCAACCCCAACTTGAGCAGCAATTACACTATGGGCTCCTATTTTAACATTATGGGCAATTTGTACTAAGTTATCAATTACTACGCTGTCTTCAATTATTGTTGGAGCAAAAGTTCCACCATCAATTGTGGTATTAGCACCAATTTCAACATTAGCCCCAATACAAACCCCACCTACTTGAGGAATCTTATGGCGTTCTTTTTTATTATCAGGAGCATATCCAAAACCATCAGCCCCAATAACTACCCCACTATGAATAATACAATTATTACCAACTCTAACATTAGCATAAATCGTCACATTAGGATAAATAGTCACATTATCTCCAATAACTACATTATCTCCAATAACGCTATTTGGGTAAATTTGAGTATTATTGCCAACTACCGAATTTTTTCCGATCACTACATTTTGTGATATAGCACAGTTACTACCAATAGCTGCAGTTACGTCAACAAAGCTAGTTTCACTTACGCCTCTAGCTAATTGCTGTAATGGATTAAATAAAGTGCTTACTTTTGCAAAATATAAATAAGGATCATCCGATATTATAGCAGGAATATCTATCTTTTCAATATCCTGTGCCTTTATAATAATCGCACTTGCCTTACACATAGGTAATTCTTTAGCAAATTTTTTATCACTAAAAAAGGTAATCTCACCAGGTAATGCTTTGTCAGTTGGCATAATAGATGTTACACTAACATCATCTCCCTTGAGAATACCACCAAATTTAGCAATCAATTCAGATAATTTATATTGCATTTATATAACCTTCATAATTAGAACAAACTTGAAACTAAAAGCCTACTTAACTTTTGGGGCTGTCAAACCTGCAGTTGCTTGTGAGTTCAAAGGCTGTTTTTCAAGATTATCTAACTGTTTAATTAATTCTGCACTGTTTAATTTATTTAATTCTTCTATAACCTGATCAGTTAAATCATATTTAGGCTTTGCATACACTAGCTGATTTGAAGTTAATACCAAATCAAAACCATCTTTATCGCTAATATCTTTCAAAATAGTATTAGCACGCCCCAATACTGCCGCTGAAGCAAAATCCTGAGCTTTTTGTGCTGACTGCTGGAAAACAGTATATTTCTGTTGAAATGCCATCTGTTCTTTTTGATAACCTGCTTCTAACTTCTCTAAATTAGCGCGATCACTGGCAGTTAATTTGTCCATACTCGGAGCTTTTTTCACAATAGCTTGCATCTGAGTTTGTTCACTAACTAATTTGTCATTCATAGTTTTTAAACTTTTTTGTTGTGGATCAAATCTAACTTTCAGAGCCTCCTGCATTGCAAGAGCAGGCTTTGAAGTTGAAAAAATCTTACTAACATCAACATAACCTAGTTTGAAGTCAGATGCATAAGCTAATGTTGAACTAGCTAATAAACTTATTAATAATAACTTGCGCTGCATAATTATTCCCTTAAAAAACAATATATTAAAAAGATGAACCCAATTGAAACTGGAATGGTTGTAAATTGTCATTTGCTTGATTAAACATTGGTAATGCATAACTTATAGTAATAGGTGCATACGGCGAAATCCAATTTAAAGCAACTCCATAACTACCACGAAACGCCTGTTGTGGAGTAATCCCAAAGGAATTCCCTCCCCATAACGACCCCATATCATAAAAAACACTAAGACGCACAAGGCGCTGATCTTTAATCCCAGGTAGAGGAAATAATATATCATTAGTCCAAGCAACTTCATTAACACCGCCTAGTGATGAACCATCTGTATCTTTAGGTCCAATAGTACCAATAAAATAACCACGTATTGAGTTAATACCACCTAAAAAATAGTTTTGATAAAACGGCACCGTACTACCACCATAAGCATCAATTGTACCAAATTGTGCATTCGAACGCCAAACATAATCACTATCACCTAATGTGGTAAACCACGTATTTTGAGAAGTAAGGCGATAATACTGAACCCCAACCCAAGGCATAGTCATATCTGCAGTCTGGTTATAACGGGCACCTGATGTAGGCCATAAGGAACTATCAGTAGTATTTCTAACCCAACCAACAGACACAGGAACTGCATTTACCGAATTACCAAACTGATTAGTAAATTGTACAAATCTTAATGGCACATTAGAACTTGATAAATTAATTTGATTATTTTCAAACCCTGTACTAAAATTAATTTTATCAAACTCAGATACAGGAACCCCTAACCTTACCCGGGCACCTATTGTTTGGGTGGAGTATGGGCTAATCCCAGCCAGATTTGGAGTATATACATTATCATAGATATCATAACCAAGACTTGTAGCATTAGGCTTATAATACGGATCTGTGAAAGATAATGCAATACTTCGATTTAATGCACTAGTAGACGCACTTAATGATCCTGCTTTACCAGAACCAAATAAATTTGATTGCGAAGCCGAAATATTTAGTAAAACTCCCTGACCTTGAGCATAACCCACACCAAAAGAGATATTCCCAGAATTTTTTTCCTCAACATTTACATTCAAGTCAACATCATCTCCAACACCTGAAACTGGCATAGTTGTTATATCTGCAGATTGAAAATATCCAAGTAGATTTAAGCGCTCTTTTGAACGTTTAACTGCATATGAATCATATAAAGCATTCTCAGATTGTCTTAATTCACGACGAACCACAATATCCCGAGTTTTTTTATTGCCATTAATATTAATTTTGCGTACATAGATTTTTTTATCAGTATCGATAAAGAAAGTAAAACTAACCGTCTTATCTTTTTCATCAAATTCAGGCACTGGGTTTACATTTGCTAAAGCATATCCATAATGCCCTAGTTCATTCTTTAAAAGTTCAACAGTCTGGTAAAGTAGTGACATATCAACTACCTTACCAGGCTTCAATAGAATCAACGACTCTAACTCAGATAGAGGAACATTTTTTACATCCCCTGAAAGTTTAACGCTTTTTACTTTATATTTAGATCCTTCAATTACATTAATAGTTATATATACCGATTTTTTATCAGGAGTTAACTGAACTTGGATAAAATTAATCTTAAAATTAATATAGCCACTATTTTGATAATATATTCGAATTTTCTCAAGATCCATCGATAGCTTATCACTAACATAATCATTGTCTTTGCGCCACCAGCTAAGCCAGTTACCCGTATTTAAAAACATCTCTTGCTCAAGAACTGCTTGACTAAATACTTTGTTGCCAACAAAGACAATAGAAGCAATTTTAGCTGGACTACCTTCTACGATTTTTATACTTATCGACACTCGATTACGCTCTAATTTAATAACTGTTGGTGTAATAGTAACTGAATAAAGTCCTCGATTATAGTATTCAGACCTAAGGCTCAAAATCGCCTCATCAATTATACCTTGATCAAAAACCTTACCTTCAGCTAAACCATTATCTTTCAGAGATTTTATTAATAGGTCATGATCGAATGCTTTGTCACCAGTTATAGTTAATTCAGAAATAATCGGACGCTCTACAATATCGATAATTAAGACTTCTTCTTGCTCCTCAATACGAACATCTTTAAAAAAACCAGTAGCATATAACTTGGTAATAATGTCATCAACCGTAGCTTGTGATACTGACTCACCAACTTTAACTGGTAAATATGAGAAAACTGTACCTGCTTCAATTCTTTGTAAGCCATTAACCCTTATATTCTTTACTACAAATGGTGTAAAAGCATAGACATGTCCCACCATAAGGAACACCCCCCCAAGAATAATTAGTATTAATTTTCGCATATTTATTATAGTCTTAGTAACTCATTACAAAAAGCTTTGATAGTTGCTTAAATATTGTTTCATTTTTTCCATAGCCTTAACTTCAATCTGCCTTATTCTTTCAGCCGATACCGAATATTTAGCTGCTAATTCATTAAGTGTTAATTGCTGCCCTGCTTCAGCAAGCCATCGTGATCTAATGATATCACGACTTCTATCATCAAGTTCTAATAATGCAGTTTCTATACCATCAGTATGTAGTTTATCTTGGCTCTTTTTCTCCATCATCATTTCAGGAGTATGCTCTTCATCGCATAACCAGTCAACTGGTGCAAAACCATCACCATTCTCAGGTAATATACCAACATCGCCACCTGTTAGGCGCATATTCATATCAACAACATCATTTCTAGTCACATTTAGTTCTTTAGCAATCTTATTAGCTTCAATCTCAGATAAGTTACCCATATCCTCCTTATGTGAACGTAAATTAAAGAATAATTTTCGCTGATTTTTGGTCGTTACAGTTCTAACAATACGCCAATTTTTAATCACGTACTCATTTATTTCAGCACGTATCCAATGAATAGCAAAAGTAACTAAACGAACCTTACGCCTAGCATCAAATCTTTTTACTGCTTTCATTAGACCTATAGTACCTTCTTGAATTATATCTGCTAAAGGTAAACCATATCCCATATAACCTCGCGCTATAGATACAACAAGTCTTAAATGAGATAAAACCAGATACCTAGCAGCTTCTACATCCTCATCATTACGCCACTGCTCTGCCAAATCGTACTCTTCTTTATCGGTTAATAACGGGATCGTATTTACAAAGCTTATATATGCTTCAATACCACCAGTACTTACAACTGGTAAATTTGCTGGAAAATTATCAAATTTTTTCATTTGTCTTCAAAAATCAAAAATGATGCCTAATGGCACCATTTATAAAGTGTTAAGCTCCATTTCGGTCAAGCAAATGACGTTTTTCTTTTATTTTTGCCCATTCATCAGCGTCAACTGGTGCATCTTTTTTAGATACAATAGGTTTCCAATTAGCATGCTTAGATAAAACATCATTTAAGTGAATAAAATCTTGCTGATCTTCAGGTACTTCATCCTCAGGAAAGATAGCTTCCACTGGACATTCAGCAACACATAATGTACAATCAATACACTCATCCGGGTCAATAACTAGAAAATTTGGCCCCTCACGAAAGCAATCTACAGGACATACATCTACACAATCAGTATATTTACATTTAATGCAACTCTCAGTAATTACATATGCCATTTAGTACCATCCTCCATAGTTAGTAACTTCGTCATTACTTACCGCCTCTCCACAGCAATAGCCACTCCCATGCCTCCACCAATACATAATGCTGCCAAGCCTTTTTTAGCTTCAGTTTTAACCATTTCATGTAATAAACTAACTAAAATTCTACAACCAGATGCACCGACTGGATGACCTATTGCAATAGCTCCGCCGTTAACATTTACTTTATTAGTATCCCAACCAAGCTCTTTATTAACTGCAACAGCTTGTGCTGCAAATGCCTCATTAGCCTCAATTAGATCCAAATCATTGATAGTCCAGTTAGCACGATCTAAAACTTTTTTAGCTGCATAAACAGGACCCATACCCATTAGTTCTGGCTCAAGCCCTACAGATGCATACGCTTTTAGGTATGCTATAGGTATTAAGCCTAATTCTTTAGCCTTATCCTCACTCATCATTAACACAGCAGCAGCTCCATCATTGATACCTGAGGCGTTACCTGCAGTAACAGTACCATTTTCTTTTTTAAATGCTGGTTTTAGTTTGGCTAGAGCGTCATATACTACACTAGATTTGATAAATTCATCTTTTTGAAAACTAATTGGGTCGCCTTTTCTTTGAGGAACCATAACTGGCACTATTTCCGATTCAAATTTACCCAGTGACTGTGCTTTTTCTGCTTTATTTTGTGAACTAACGGCAAATTTATCTTGCTCTTCACGAGTTATATTGTATTTTTCAGAAATATTTTCAGCAGTAACCCCCATATGATATTGATTATATACATCAGTTAATGCATCAAATACCATAGAATCAAGCATTGTAATGTTACCCATCTTCGTACCATCACGAGATCCTAGCATGATATGTGGTGATAAAGACATATTTTCTTGTCCACCCGCAATTACGATATCGGCATCACCACAGGCAATAGCTTGAGCAGCCAAATGAGTCGATTTAAGACCTGAACCACATACTTGGTTTATAGTCAAAGCAGGGGTTTCTTTAGGCAAACCAGCTTTTAAAGCTGCTTGACGTGCTGGGTTTTGCCCTGCTCCTGCGGTTAAAACTTGCCCCATAATAACTTCCGATACTTGATCCGGTTTTATTTTAGCCTCTTCTAATAGAGCTTTGATCACAACAGCTCCAAGTTCCGCCGCCGGAATCTTGGATAAACTTCCTAAAAAACTACCAACTGCTGTTCTTTTTGCAGCAACAATTACCACATTTCGCATATTACAACTCCTAATAAATAAATTCTATAAAATATCAGCTTTAACAATAGCTAAGGCCTTAGCTCTAACATAATCACCAGGAGCATCAACTATAGGTTTATAGCAGCTACTACCTAAAGTTTTTTTAGATACTACTTCTTCTCCTGATAATGGTACTAACCAAGCACTGAAATCTTTCCACCAACTACCTGGTATCTCCTGAGCGTTTTTAAACCACTCATCCGAATTACTAACCAAATTATCATTTACCCAGTAGTTACGTTTATCACTACTAACTGGATTTACTACACCTGCAGTATGACCTGAGGCTCCAAGCACAAAACGCACATTACCCTTAAAGTAGTTAGTAGTTTTATAAGCAGAAGCCCAAGGTACAATATGATCCTTTTGTGCAGCAAATAAATAAGATGGATAATCAAGTTTGCTTGGATCCATCTTAACACCATCAATTATTAATTTACCTTTAACTAAATCATTATTGATATACAATCTAGTTAGTAAAAAAGAGTGCATCAGCACAGGTAAATCAACTGCGTCATTATTCCAATATAATATATCAAATGGCTGGGGTGTTTTTCCCAGTAAATAATTATTTATCCAGTAATTCCATATTAGTTCATTAGCTCTAAGTGCTGAGAATGTTTGAGATATAACTCGCCCAGACATAATTCCACCACCATTTGTTTTAGCTTCTTTTAGCTTCATCAAATCACTATCAAGGAAGAATTTAATATCTCCAGGTTCTTCATGATCAAGCATAACCGTCATATGTGACAATGAATTTATCCAGTCAAGTTTACGTGATTTTAATAATAAACAAGCCGTTGTCAGAATAATTCCCCCAATACAGTAACCCATGGTATTTATCTTCTCTTGCCCGCTAATCTCGCGGATAACCTCTACAGACTTAATAACTCCAAGATTAGCATACTCTTCCCAGCGAAAAGCCCTCATATCCTTATCTGCAGATCTCCAAGAAACCAAAAACACAGTATAACCTTGATCAACCAGATATTTAACCATCGAGTTACTTTGTTGTAAATCTAGAATATAATATTTGTTTATGCATGGAGGGACAATTAATAACGGAATCTCATGTACTTTAGGTGTTGATGGCTTATACTCAATTAACTCAATTAACTCATTTTTAAATATCACTTCCCCAGCGGTAACTGCTAAATTTTCACCAACAGCAAATCTTGACTCATCAGTCATAGTAATATAACCGTTATTAATATCTTCAACCATGTTTTTCATACCCTCAACTAATGACATACCATTAGTTTCAACTACAGATTTAATAACTTCTGGATTGGTAAGTGCAAAATTACTTGGAGATATAGCATCTAGATATTGATTGATAAAAAACTTCATGCGTAGTTTAGTTTCGTTATCCATGTCAGATTTTGCTACAAAATCCACCAAATAACTAGACATATTAATGTAGCTTTGTTTTAAATATGCAAAAAATGGATTTGTTTCCCATTCAGGGTCAGAAAAGCGCTTATCAAATGGCTTTAATACTTCTTTAGCAACATGATCATGCTCAAGCTTAAAGAATGCTTGCCACATATTAATTTGCTCTTGATAGAAGTTTTGTTGATAGTTAAGAAACAACTTAGTATTGTCAAAAAACTGTCTATACACCTCAACAAATGGTGTAGCATTTGATTTAATATGGTCTTGCTCCCCTAAAAGACTTGTGAACCAACTTTGACTATTTTTAGCAATATTAGAAAACAATTCATCAAAATTTTCTGCAGATTTAAACATTTACCCACCCAATTAAATATATTAATGAGCATTATTTTATCACTTTAAATGATAACTAGGTGGTGAAATTTAAAGATTAAAACAAAACGCATGCTAGTTATAATAATTAAGACAAAACGCATTGAACAAGTATAAATATAGAATTATAGCAATTTAACCTCACTATTGGCTAAGTTACTAATTAAATTAACAGCAAAATCAATAGCGTTATCTACAGAATTTATGGCAATAGATGGATCAGCAAATGGATTAGCATTATCGCCAACGACCCCAAGAACACAGCCACTTTTAATATTATATCCAAGCTTTTTAGTAAAAACCTGTGATAATACATAAATATGGGAACATTCCATTTCAGTAGCAACAACACCATAGGAAATCATTTTTTCCATTACAGCAATACTATCATTACGTGAAGGACCGCTTAAAAACTCACGTGCATATAATGAGTCTTTTGAATGTACTATACCCAAATGAATAGGATAATCTTTACATGGTTTTAACTCATTGGCTTTTATAATCATATCAGAATTTGCTATTGCTGGAAAAAACAATGGAACATAATTGCTACTTGTTGCCTCATCACGGACTGCAGCAGTTGCAAATACAACATCCCCCACCCTTACATCAGGTTGCATAGCACCTGCAGTACCAATACGCAAAAACCTCTTTGCGCCCAAAATTATTAATTCAGTTAGCAATATATCTACACTTGGAGCACCCATACCTGTAGAAATTGCAGCCACCCTAATTGTATTACCATTAACCTCCAAATCACCAAGGTACAGGTCATGCCCACGTGAACTTAGCTTTACTTTCAAATTTTTAAAATATTTTTCAGCGATTATTTTAGCCCGACTATTTGAACCTGGTAAAAAAACATAACGTCCAATATCACCGTTACCCAAAAAATCTTCACGTACTCCATCAAAATGGTGTGCTTTAAGAGTTGTATAATCTAGTTCCTGCATAGTTTTATATCCTGCACCTTCTTCTTTTCCAATATTTATCCACTCTAAAAGATTTTCATAGTTGTATATTTT
>CAZJFO010000017.1:6854-15222 GCA_964545465.1 uncultured Neisseria sp. | reverse complement strand
AGCCTGCAGCATCTGAAGCTATATAGCTCACTAATCCTGCTATATCCTCAGGTGTACCCAAACGCCCAACAGGAATTCCTGATATAATTTTATTTCTAACTTCTTCAGCAACGGCCATTACCATTGCAGTGGCTATATATCCTGGTGCAATTGTATTTACAGTAATACCTTTTTTAGCAACCTCTTGAGCTAATGCCATTGTAAATCCATGCACCCCTGATTTTGCAGCAGAATAATTAACCTGCCCAAATTGCCCTTTTTGCCCATTAATTGAAGAAATATTTATTATCCTACCAAACCCTTTTTCTAGCATGTCATCAAGAACTGGTTTTGTCATATTAAACAGACTATTTAGGTTAGTATTAATAACATCATGCCAAGAGTCTTTAGTCATTTTTTTAAACTGCCCATCCCTGGTAACTCCTGCATTATTTACCAAAACATCTATAGCACCAACTTCAGATTTTATTCTATCTACCATATTAGCACATGAGTCATAGCTTGAGACATCACAAAGATAGGCTTTAAAATTAAAACCTTCAGCTTTAGATGCATCTAAAAAGTTTTTGCATTTTTCTTCATTACCCGAATAAGTAGTAACTACTGTATAATTATCTTTCGCCAATGATTTACACATTGCAACTCCCAAACCACCCATTCCACCAGTAACTAAAGCAACTCTTGACATTTTTTAACCCTCTATCTAAACATGTTAACGCAAATCATACCCAAAGTATGATACACTAATTACAGAACGACATTTTAATATATATGAAAGTTTTTTATGTCATTAATTATTGTGCATCGCTTACTTCAATCTTTAGTTTCTCCCCCATTAAACTCAATATTAATAATGACTCTTGGATTATTTATACTACTATTTCTTCGTAAAACTGGCTTTACAATTATAATTATTGGTATACTTTCACTATATGTACAATCCTTACCACTAACAGCTTATATACTAACTAAGTCACGAGAACTTCCCCCGCTTACAATTAGCCAAATTAAAGCAAACGATGCGATTGTAGTTATTGGTGGTGGAATAAATGGTAATGGGTTTGAATATGAGTCAGGGGTTAATGTTAACTGTGACACATTAATACGCTTACAATATACAGCATTTCTTGCAAAAAAACACCCCAAGAAGCTTATTATTACCTCAGGTGGCTATACTGGTAAATTTCGCGAAGGTGCTATTATGAAAGACGTTCTTATAAAATCTTTTGGCGTAAAAAACCCGATACTAGTAGAAAGCAACTCACGTAATACCAAAGAGAACGCTGAATTTGTTGCAAAATTATTATTAGCCAAAAATATACATAACATAATTCTGATAACAGAGGCATTCCACATGCAAAGAGCAGTAATGCTATTTAAGGAATACGGTTTGAACCCAACACCTGCCTCAACAAACTACTACAGTAATATAAACGCAACAACTCCAACTTTATCAATGATACCAAGTGCTAACGCAATCACCCAAGTATCGACAATCTACCATGAAATGCTGGGTTATTTTGCGTATAAGTAACTGAATTTAATAGCACTAAAGTAGTTACTCATATCTTATGTGTATAGAACTGTGGATAAGTTAGTAATTCATGTTAGTAACATGACTTGATTAGCATTGTACAACCAAACACACTTAAGAGGTGCTATAATTTCTGCTTAATAAGATATAACAGTCAACAAGATATAAAATATGTACCGAAGATTTAGAAAATATTTAATTCGTGCTTTTTCTCAATTAAAATCTAGAAATATACAGGCATTATTGTGTATGGATTTTATTTTGTTACCACTAGCATTATTCACTTCAGTTTTACTTAGACTTGGTGGTAACTGGGATCATAAATTGGATCATTATTTATGGTTATTTATTGCTCTTCCATTATGGACAATACCTATTTTTATATATTTTGGTTTATATCGTGCTGTTATAAAATATTTTGATGAAAAAGTAGTTGCAATTGTTTTTTTTGGGGTTAGCCTATCCGTACTAATTTTAGTTAATGTCATTCATTTCGGACAAATTTACTCATTCCCCAAAACTTCAATTATAATCTTCTGGATATTTGCTTTGGCGTATATTGGTGGTACTAGACTTATTTTACGTGGCATTTTACGCAATTTGAACTCTAACAATAAAACCAATGTAGCTATTTATGGTGCTGGTACCGCTGGAGTACAAATTTGCATGGCACTGCAAAATAGTAGCGAATATAATCTGGCTGCTTTTTTTGACGACGACAAAACCAAATGGGGCTCGACAATTAAAGGTGTTGCGGTTCATAACCCAATTTATCTAAAGCATCTTATTAAAAGCAATAATATTCATCAACTTTTACTAGCTATTCCTTCAGCCACCAATTCTCGGCGCCGTGAAATTATAAACCTAATTGAACCATTATCAATTCAAATAAAAACCCTACCTGGAATGTCAGAACTAATTAGTGGGCAAGTTACTATTAACGATATAAAAGAAGTTGAGATTGAGGATTTACTTGGAAGAGAGCAAATAAATGCTAACATTGAATTATTGCAAAACAACATCTTAAATAAGACTGTTTTGGTAACTGGCGCAGGTGGCTCAATCGGTACTGAGCTTTCGCGCCAAATTGCAGCATTATACCCTAGATTATTAATTTTATTTGATGCTTCAGAATTCGCTCTTTATACAATAGATCGACAAATCAAACTGAATTTTCCCAATATGCCCAAAATAGATATTTTAGGTTCCGTTACCGATGAAGCTCTTGTAGAATCAGTTATTAAGAAATATAAAGTAAATACCATATACCATGCTGCTGCTTATAAACACGTACCAATTGTTGAGTTTAATCCTCTATCCGGAATTAAAAACAACGTCATTGGAACTTACATAGTTGCAGCATATGCTATAAGATATAAAGTAGATACTATGGTATTAATTTCAACGGATAAGGCAGTTCGTCCAACCAATATAATGGGTGCCAGTAAAAGAATTTCTGAAATGGTGCTTCAAGCATTTAACAGTAAAAGCACACACACAATATTTACTATGGTTCGCTTTGGTAATGTACTTGGGTCATCAGGATCGGTTGTCCCTTTATTTAGAGAGCAAATCAAACATGGTGGCCCACTAACAGTTACACACCCCCAAATAATTCGCTTTTTTATGACTATACCTGAAGCGGTAGAATTAGTAATTCAAGCAAGCAATATGGCAGAAGGTGGTGAGGTATTTGTGTTGGATATGGGCGAACCGGTCAAAATAGTTGATCTAGCAACACGTATGATACACCTAAGCGGATTTAGTTTAAAAAATGCTGCTAACCCAGATGGTGATATAGAAATAAAATTTACAGGCCTACGTCCTGGTGAAAAACTATATGAAGAGCTTTTAATTGGCAATAATCCAACTAAAACCGAACACCAACGGATTATGAAAGCTAATGAAGAATTCTTAGAGTATGAAATTATGGAGCAACAAATAGATAAACTAAGCAAAAGCCTTAGGGTATATAATACTGAACTAACTTTACAAATATTAAAAGAACTGGTAACTGATTATTGTCCCGTTCAAGATTTTTAATGACTATAACCACTTGTAATATCCCATGACAAAAGGACGGACCATGAAAAAAACACTACTTTATACCATAATGGCTTTTACATCTATAAATACTGCATTCGGTGTATCACATACTCATAAAAAACATCATAGACACATTAAAAAAAATCACGCAATACACACAACATCCAAAGTAGCATCAATTGCTTCAACTATGCCAAGTAATGAAATTAATGGTCTAGACTCATCAGCACCTACTGTCGAGATGGGCAAAATAGACATGCAATCAGTTGCTAATCAACCGCGTTTATATTCATACTCAGCTCTAGCAGTTGATGCAAACACTGGTGAGATCTTAGTTAGTAAAAACCCGCACACCAAATTACCTATAGCATCAATCTCCAAACTAATGACAGCTATGGTATTACTTGACTCTAATGCTAATCTTGATGAGTTTATAGCAATATCTTCTGATGATATAGATACTCTACGCAACACATCTTCAAGACTTCAAGTAGGAATGCAATTAAAACGACGTGATTTACTATTATTAGCACTGATGTCATCAGAAAATAGAGCTGCTTTTTCTCTAGGAAGAACAGCATACCCAGGTGGGATAAAGGTATTTATTAAAAAAATGAACGAAAAAGCACTATCTCTTGGAATGAATCACACCCAGTTTCATGATCCAACAGGTTTGAATAATTCCAATCAATCAACTGCAGAAGACCTTGCCAAAATGGTTCAGGCAGCTTTTGGTTATGACTTAATTAGAGCATATACCACTACCAAAGGAGCTGATGTGCAACTAGGTAGAAACTATATCCATCATTATATAAATAGTGATGCCTTAGTTAGGGGCGGTAAATTACAAATCGCCTTATCTAAGACTGGATTTATAAATGAAGCAGGGCACTGCTTGGTGCTGTATTCTTTAGTCGGTAAACAACCAATTATAATGGTATTTCTAAATAGTTCTGGTAAGAGTGGACGCTTATTAGATGCGATTGAGGTGAAAAAATACGTGCAGAAAACTAGTTAGATAGGTATCTGATTTTCGCTAATAAGGTAATTGATAAAGCCATCTATGGAATTCTCACAGATGGTCAGAACATCATCAAAATCTTCTTGTGTTCCATAATATGGATCTGGTACATTATAGTCTACAGTTATAGATGGATCAAAACTTCTAAGCAAGAAAACTTTGCTTCTAGCAATTGTTTTATCCATATTACTAACAACATCTTCATAATTTAAATGATCCATTACAAGTATATAGTCATAGTATACCATATCTTCAGCAGTAATCTGACGTGCCTTATGATTAATAAAAATGCCTTGCTTTTGGGCTGCATTGACAGCACGTTCATCTGGCAAGGATTCTACATGATATGCAGAAGTACCACAAGAGTCTATTTCAAAATTAGCACTTAAATTGTGCTTTTTAACATAAGCAACAAGTACCGCCTCAGCAAGAGGCGAACGGCATATATTTCCAGTGCATACAAAAAGTATCTTTAGTTTTATCATACGTACAATATAATATTAATGAGATGCTAATTGTAACAGATTTTCCAAAAAATATTCTAGTAAATTTACAACAACAGTAATTAAATTTGGGAAATACTCCTTAACTTCAAATAAATGTTACAATAATGGTATTGCTTAAATTAATTGGATTAAATTTTTAATGTTATCACTAATTATGCTATTACGTTTAGTATCTTTATTACTATTTAATATTTTTTGTGTATTATTAGTAATCGTTTTTTATTATATACTGCCTCATAATATCTGGATCCATTTTATTAGAATGTGGGCTTGGGGTAATATAAAAATAATCGGCGTACAGATTATTGATGAGGGTAGTAAAACTCCATATATCGAAAAAAATGCCATGATTATTGCTAATCATATCTCATGGCTTGATATTCCAATTTTATACACTAAACACTCCGTTTCATTTATCGGACGAGCTGAAATGAAAAAATGGCCACTAATAAGCCTACTAGTTAAAAGTGGCGGGACTATTTTTATTAATCGTGAACAAAAGCGTAATCTAGTTCATATAAATAAAATAGTGAGTACTGAGTTATTAAGTGGTGCTACTATTGGTTTATTCCCTGAAGGTAAAACCAGTAATGGCTTACAGCTCCAAGCTTTTAAACCTGCTTTACTTGAATCTACTATAATCGCAAAATCCAATATTATTCCATTAGTAATTCAATATTATACTTTGGATGGACAGCTCACCACCAAAACCACTTATGAAGGTGATATTAATTTATGGCAATCAATAAAAAACTCATTATCACTAAATGGTATATTGGTTAAAATAACTTCGTTACCCCGAGTTAATGCGGGAGAATTTAGTAACCGTGAAGAATTAGCACGTTTTTTGCATCAACAGATAAATCATTGTTTAATAGGAAACAACTCATGAACGAAATTAGTCTAAGCCAAAAAATCAAAGAAATTACTCAATTTTTACAAGCTAAGATTAGCCATAAGCCTGAAATAGGACTTATTTTGGGTAGCGGACTTGGAGACTTTGTAAATAATATTAGTAATAAAACAATCATCCCCTACACTGAAATCCCTCACTTACCGAGAGCCTCAGCTCCAGGGCATGCTGGAAACCTAATCTTAGGTACCATAGGCAATAAGCAATTTATAACCATGCAAGGACGCTTCCATCTATATGAAGGTCATTCACCACAAGACTCTACGATGCTTGTTCGAGTGATGAAAAATTTAGGCGTAGATACCTTATTTATTACTTGTGCAGCTGGATCACTAAACCGTGAGTATAATGCTGGTGAAATAATGCTAATAACCGATCATTTTGGCTTTTTTGGTGCTTCTCCTCTAATAGGCGCTAATCTAATTGAATTTGGCCCACGTTTTCCAGGTATGTTTGATATATATACACCACATTTACAAAAAATTGCTCTTGAGGTTGCTAGTACAGAACAAATACGTTTAAATAAAGGGGTTTATGGAGCAATATCAGGCCCTGCTTATGCTACAAGAACTGAACTCCAAGCTCTAATAAATAATGGCTGTGACGCTATTGGTATGTCAGTAACTCATGAAGCAACCGTTGCAGCTCACGCTGGTATGAAGATACTCGGACTTGCTGCACTAACAGATATGGCACTACCATACTCAAGCCACCATGCTAATGAAACCGAGGTTATTGAGATGGGGCAGAGAATCAGTCTAAAATTCAAATCCCTAATAATGGGAATTATAAACCATATCTAGAAGCTGTTCTAATAACTAACCCGACATAGTTGTGTTGCAAATAGTTTTTAAAACTATTTGCAACAGTGTATTTTACGATTACCAAATGGTTACTCTTTTATTTGGATCTAAATACATTTTATCTCCAGGTTTAACATCAAAGGCTTTATAAAAACCTGGTTGATTTTGAAGTGTCCCATTACTACGAAACTCTCCTGGTGAATGAGGATCTACTTTTATCATATTAATCTCTTGTTCTTTACGCATTTTTATGCGCCATACTTGAGCCCAGCCCTCATATAGCCTCTGCTCCCCGCTAGTGTTATCAATTACTGGAGAAGCATGATCTTTCAGTGATAACTCGTAAGCTTTATAAGCGATCGCAAGTCCAGAGTTATCTGCAATATTTTCACCTAAAGTTAACTCGCCATTTATTTTATAGCCTGGTAATGGACTATAAGAACCATACTGCTCTACCAACTGTTTAGTTTTAGCTGCAAATCTTGCATGATCACTTTCAGTCCACCAGTTGCGTAAATTACCAATTTCATCATATTGACTACCCTGATCATCAAATGCATGGCTGATTTCATGAGCAATAACAGCACCTATCCCTCCATAATTAACCGCACTGTCAGCTTTAGCATTAAAAAATGGGGGTTGTAAAATTGCTGCGGGAAACACAATTTCGTTTAGCTCAGAATTATAGTAAGCATTTACCGTCTGTGGAGTCATACCCCACTTTGTACGATCTACTGGCTTACCTAACTTACTTATTTGATAATTATATCCAAACATATTAGATCTAATTACATTACCAACTAAATCATTACTCTCAATAACTAAACCTGAGTAGTCACGCCATTTATCTGGATAAGCAATTTTTAACATCATTGTCGCTAACTTCTTCTGTGCCTGTGCTTTAGTTTCGGAACTCATCCAATCAAGCTGAGCTATACTTTGTTTATATGTAGTCATTATGTTGACAATCATATCTTTTATTAATGCTTTATTTTGTGGTGGAAAATATTTACTAACATATAACTGCCCTAAACCTTCACCAAGAGCTTGTTCAATTAGATTAATGCCTCTTTTCCAACGTGGTTTAGCTATAGGAGCTCCTGTTAATACGGTACCATAAAAAGCAAAATTTTCATCAACAAAACTTTTACTCAATAATGGTGCAAAAGCACAAATTGCTTTCCATTTATAATATGCAATCCAAGTTTTTAAAGGTGTAGTTTGGGTAATTTGATCAAATTTACTCAAATAACTTGGTTGACTAATAATAACGTAAGATATATTCTGCTTTAACCCTGCTTGGGTTAAGTAATCGTTCCATTTATAATGAGGGGTTAACGTAGACAGCTTTGTTAGCTCTACCTTGTTATATCCCTTTATTGGATCACGATTTTCTACTTTTGTCCATTGAGCTCCTGCTAGTTTCGTTTCAAGTTCAAGTATATCTATAGCATCTTGATGAGCTAATTTATCACCACTCATGGATAAAAGCTTCTCTATATGCTTTAAATATTTAGCCCTTATTTCTGATAGTTTTAAATCATC
>CAZJFO010000017.1:0-6844 GCA_964545465.1 uncultured Neisseria sp. | reverse complement strand
TTTTTTTAGGTAATAGTCTCTATCAGGTAAACCTAAGCCACTTTGATAAATATCAACAATAACCTTGCTTGAATTACGTGCATCTTGGTGAATTATAGGTACATAAGGTGTATCAACACCAATTTTATTAAGATGTGCAATTAAAGATGGTAATTGGTCTTTACGAGCTATTTCATTTATATGATTTAGAACTGGTAGAATTGGGTCTAGGCCTTTAGATTCTATTAAAGCTTCATTCATAAAACTTTTATATAAATCAGCTATCTTTTTTTCTGTAGCATTTTTGGAACCATTTGCCTCAAGGCTTTCAACTATTGAATGTAACTGATTCAATGTATTATCATTTATTTCATAAAAAGCACCCCAGGCTGATTTATCTGCTGGTATTTGTGTTTTTTCTAACCACTTACCATTTACATATCTATAAAAATCATCTTGAGGTCGGATAGCCAAATCTATATTTTGTTTGTCAATTCCACTGATATTATCATCTAGATGCTTTATATTTTCGGCGGATATTGCATGCCCTGCGGTAAAAGTAAAAATTAATAATTTAAGTAATTTATTTTTCATATACAATCTCTTTATCAATTAACATTTAAAAACCTTATCTTAGTCAAATATAAATTTTTACTAAGATTTTTTAAGGCTTGGGAAAAATGTGCTCTATTCCTGCTAAGCGATAACCTAATCTTTACAATAATAGAGCCCAGCTATTTTCTAAGAGAGTCTAGGGATTTGTAGCTCGTATGTCTTAATACGCCTATTTAACAAGCTACACAGGCTATTGCCTCAGATTGCTTTGGGTTGTATTTTTAGCACTTTAGCACCAGTGTAATCACATAAGAATTGGCATCAACGAGCTTGTAGTGGACTTGCAGTGCCTAGATTTGCACCATGTCTGGCGACACAATAAATAATAAAGGCAGTACTTTTATACCGCCTTTATTATTAGTAGATTAGATTACTGCTTAGCAACAACACCTTGAACAATCCAAGTTTTAGTTTTAGAAAGAGGCTTAGATTCTACTATATTAACTAAATCACCAGCTTTATACTGATTATTTTCGTCATGTGCATAATATTTCTTAAACTTCTTCACAACTTTACCAAGTAATGGATGTTTAACTCTACGTTCAATCAGTATAGTTACTGATTTATTTTTGGCATCATTAACTACGGTACCAATCAAAGAACGAACTACTTTAGTCATTTGCTTTCACCTTTGCATGCAAAACGGTTCTAACACGTGCTATATCGCGACGTACTTTTTGTATCTCACTAGTTTTAGTAAGCTCTTGCATTGAAGCTTGCATCCGTAGTGAGAAATGCGCTTTAAGCAACGCCTCTAATTCGCCATTCAATTCTTCAACTGTCTTAGCTCTTAATTCAGCACCCTTCATTACTCACCTACCTGTCTTACCACAAAAGCTGTTTTCAAAGGTAATTTAGCACTAGCTAAGCGAAATGCTTCACGTGCTAGTTCTTCATTAACCCCATCCATTTCATATAACATTTTTCCTGGTTGTATTTCAGCAACAAAATACTCAGGAGAACCCTTTCCTCCACCCATACGTACTTCAGCAGGTTTCTTAGAAATTGGTTTATCAGGAAATATTCTAATCCAAATACGACCACCGCGCTTGATATGACGGGTCATAGCACGACGTGCCGCCTCAATTTGACGTGAAGTCAAACGACCGCGAACAACAGACTTTAATCCAAACTCACCAAAGCTCACTTTAGTACCGCGTGTAGCAATACCTGTATTTCTACCTTTTTGTACCTTACGGTATTTTAATCTATTCGGCTGCAACATCTTCTGTGCCTACCTTTCTTTTCCTAGGTTCTGCTGATTTTTTAGCTGCAGCAGGTTTGTCATGTGCTTTTTTAGGAGCTGCACGACGTGGTTTTTGTTCTTCTTCATGTGAAACTTCTTTAACAAATTTATTCTTAGATAAATTCAAGTCACCTTTATAAATCCACACTTTGATACCAATAATTCCAAATGTAGTCAATGCTTCGCTAGTTGCGTAATCAACATTTGCTCTAAGGGTATGAAGAGGCACACGACCTTCACGATACCATTCATTACGAGCAATATCAACCCCATTTAGACGACCCGCAGTTTGGATCTTAATACCAATTGCACCCATCTTCATTGAAGTTTGCATAGCACGTTTCATCGCACGACGAAATGCTACACGTTTTTCAATTTGCATTGCTACTTGATCAGCAACAATTTGAGCATTCATTTCTGGTTTTCTTATTTCTTCTACATTAAGGTGTAAAGGCATAGTAGTGATTTTTTGTAATTCAGCTTTAATTTGCTCAATACCCTCACCCTTTTTACCAATAACCACCCCAGGTCGTGCTGTAAATAAAGTAACTTTAATACTTTTTGCAGGACGCTCAATAAGAATACGACCAACTGATGCACGACGACCAAATTTAGAAGTTAAATATTCACGAATTTTAATATCTTCAAGTAAATTAACTGCAAAATTTTTGTTGTTAGCAAACCAACGAGAAGACCAGTCTTTCGTAACTGCCAACCTAAAACCACGAGGGTCTATCTTTTGTCCCATGAACTAATCTCCTTAGTAACCAACAACAATATTAATATGACAGGTTTGCTTCTCTATTTTGGCACCACGACCCTTAGCCCTAGCAGAAAAACGCTTTAAGCTTGGTCCTTTGTCAATATAAATTTCTCTAACTTTCAAAGCATCAATGTCAGCGCCCTCATTATGTTCGGCATTAGCTATTGCTGATTCTAAAGTTTTCTTTAAAATTCCACCTGATTTTTTTTGGCTAAACTCTAGTATATTAAGCGCATTAGCCACATTTAAGCCGCGAATTAAATCAGCAACTAGTCTACACTTTTGTGCTGATACGCGAATTCCATTTGAGTGAGCAGAAACTTTCATCTGTAAACTCCCTTACTTCTTAGCTTTTTTATCGGCAAGATGCCCTTTGAATGTGCGTGTTAACGCAAATTCACCCAGTTTATGACCAACCATATTGTCAGATATATAAACCGGCACATGAGCTTTACCATTATGAACAGCAATAGTTAATCCTATCATATCAGGAATAATTGTCGAACGGCGTGACCATGTTTTAATAGGACGCTTATCACTTTTTTCTATTGCCACCAATACTTTATTTATTAAATGTTGGTCTATAAAAGGACCTTTTTTTAATGAACGAGTCATTTGTTATTTCCTTAACTACTATTTTCTACGACGATCGCGAATGATTAAATGATCAGTACGTTTGCTTCTACGGGTTTTCTTACCCTTAGTATGTAAACCCCAAGGAGAAACTGGATGACGCCCTGCTGCTGTACGACCTTCACCACCACCATGTGGGTGATCTACCGGATTCATGGCAACACCACGAACCGTTGGACGTATACCAAGCCATCTCTTAGCACCAGCTTTACCATACTGACGTAAGCTATGATCATCATTACCCACCTCACCAATAGTTGCCTTACAATCAATGTGAACTTTTCTAATTTCACCTGAACGCAAGCGAAGCTGTGCGTATATACCATCACGACCAAGTAACTGTGCTGAACTACCAGCAGAACGAGCTAACTGAGCTCCTTTACCTGGACTCATTTCAATACAGTGAATAGTAGTACCAACTGGGATATTTCTAAGTGGTAATGTATTACCAACTTTGATTGCTGCGTCACTTCCTGACACAACTTGCATACCAGCAGTTAATCCTTTAGGTGCAATAATATAAGTTTTTTCGCCATCAACATAGAACAATAAAGCAATATGAGCAGTACGATTAGGATCGTATTCAATACGTTCTACATTCGCAACTACACCCGCTTTATTTCTTTTCCAGTCAATAATACGATATTGTTGTTTATGACCACCACCTTTATGACGCACAGTAATCCGTCCATGGTGATTTCTACCAGAACCACGTTTTTGTGGTGCTAATAGAGGTTCATGTGGCTCGCCTTTATATAATTCAGGAGAGGTAATTCTTACAACACCACGTTGACCCGGGGTTGTTGGTTTTAATTTTACTATAGCCATTTTTCTCTACTCCCTATTTCTGATTCGAAGCTAAATCAAAATTTTGACCTGGAGCAAGGCAGATATATGCTTTTTTCCAGTCAGCTCTCTTACCAGCAAAGCGTCCAAATTTCTTAGCTTTACCTTGTACATTTAATACAGATACTTTATTAACTTTAGCTTCAAACACTAACTCAAATGCATTTTTAATATCATCTTTTGTTGCATGTTTTTGCACTTTAAATACCACCTGTTCACGCTTTCCAGCAACTATATTTGACTTTTCCGTAATTAGCGGGGTTATCAATACATTATATAAATCTATTTTTTTCATAGCGTGTGTCCTTGCTGAAACTGTTCAATAGCCTTAGCTGTAAAAACAACTTTATCGCTACGAAGCAATGTATATGGATCAACTTGATAAGATTCTAAAACCAATAAATTCGGAATATTACGAGACGATAGGATTAAGTTATAATCAACTTCATCTACAACAACCAAAATACGGCCACTTGTCAATGACATATTTTTTAATAATTGAACAAAACTTTTAGTTTTTGGAGTATCAACCACAATACTATCAGCAACCACTAAACGATCACTTCTAACTAATTGTGATACGATTGAAGACATTGCTAAACGATACATCTTACGATTGATTTTCTGAGTAAAATTCTCTTCAGGACGATTAGGGAATATTCTACCGCCTCCACGCCATAAAGGAGATGAAGTCATACCAGCACGGGCACGACCAGTACCTTTTTGTTTAAAAGGTTTTTTAGTTGAATGATTTACTTCAGAGCGAGTTTTCTGGGCACGTGTACCACTTCTAGCATTAGCTAGATAAGCTGTCACAACTTGGTGAACTAAAGCTTCGTTATATTCACGACCAAAAAGCTCTTCATTAAGCGTTAAGCTACCAGTTTCACTGCCACTTGTATTTATTATTTTGAAATCCATTACGCACCTGCCTTTACGCTATGACGCACAACAACTTTACCATTGGTAGAACCAGGAATTGCACCCTTAACCAATAGTAAACCACGCTCTACATCAACACGAACGATCTCAAGGTTTTGTGCAGTAACTTGCACATTACCTAAGTGCCCCGCCATCTTCTTACCTGGAAATACACGACCTGGATCTTGACGTTGACCGATAGAACCTGGAGTATTATGTGAACGTGAATTACCGTGAGATGCACGGTTAGAACTAAAATGGTGACGTTTAATTACACCAGAAAAACCTTTACCCTTTGTAGTACCTGTTACGTCAACTAATTGACCTGCAGTAAATATATCCGCAGCAATAGCACTACCTGTAGCGATATTAGCTACATCTTCAGGATTTACTTTAAACTCGCTGAGTGCATTTCCAGCTTCAACACCTGCTTTGGCAAAATGCCCTTTAGCAGCTTTGTTTACTCTAGATGCACGACGTTCGCCAAATGCAACTTGAACAGCTGTATAGCCATCAACTTCATTTGTCTTAACTTGAACCACTCGGTTACCGCCGACTGCAACAACAGTCACGGGAATAGAACTACCATCATCCGCAAAGATGCGAGTCATTCCGAGTTTTTGACCTAATAGACCAAGACTCATTTTGTTACCCTTCTTATTATTATTTTCCGTTAAGCATATAATGACACAAGCCATTACAACCCAAGGCGTTGGTTACAATTGACCAACTACTTTACTCCCATTTTAACAATAGGAACGAGATTATAACATAGAGCAGCTCAATAAAGCAAGGTTAAGTTACTGATTTTTTCGTAATTTGTGTCTCCTGATAAATAGGCCGTAACCAATACTAAAAAACGCACCTCTGTACACAGCTCAAATACTAAAAGAACTATTTAACAGCGTAAGTTTTCTTCACATAATTATCAACGATGCCCTTAAACTCAGAAGCTATGTTGCTACCTTTAAGAGTAACTGAACGCTCTCCATCAATGAATACTGGAGCAACTGGAGATTCATCTCGCCCCGGTAGGCTAATACCAATATTAGCTAACTTTGACTCCCCAGGACCATTAACAACACACCCCATCACAGCAACTTTCATAGTTTCTACACCGGGATAAAATTCTCTCCAAATTGGCATTTGTTCTACCAAATACGCCTGAATATCTTGTGCTAAATGCTGAAAATAATCACTTGAAGTTCTACCACACCCAGGACATGCTGTTACCATTGGGACAAAATGCCTAAGCCCCATAGACTGTAATATTTCTTGGGCAACAATTACTTCTTGATTACGACTCTCTCCCGGCTTTGGCGTCAAAGATACACGTATAGTATCGCCAATTCCTTTTTGGAGTAAATTACCAATTCCAGCAGTTGAGGCAACAATCCCCTTAACCCCCATACCAGCTTCGGTAAGACCTAAATGGAGTGGAAATTTACATTTAGCTGCCAAGTCAGAATATACCAAAATCAAATCTTGAACTTGACTAACTTTACATGAAATAATAATTTTATTTTCATCTAGTCCAAGCTCCATTGCTTGTTCTGCACTTCTTAAAGCTGATTCCACCAATGCATTACGCATAACTTGATTAACATCCTCAGGATTAGATAGTTTGGTATTGTTATCCATCATCTGAGCTAATAATTCTTGATCAAGCGAACCCCAGTTCACACCAATTCTAATTGGCTTATCATTATCAATTGCAGCTTTAATCATATAAGAAAATTGCTCATCGCGCCTACTACCACGACCTACATTCCCTGGGTTTATTCTATATTTGTCTAAATACTCACCACATTCAGGACTTTCAGCCAGAATTTTATGACCAT
>CAZJFO010000016.1:25851-30569 GCA_964545465.1 uncultured Neisseria sp. | reverse complement strand
TGTTTAACTACGTAACATTTGGTACCTGGTGCACTTAATTTGTTAATTGGGGAAGTATATTTTAAAAGCACCAACATACTTTGTAAAGAAAATGAAGTATAATAATGGATTAATATTAAATATCCTTGGAAATAACTTATGCATTTATCACAAACAGTAATTAATAAAATAAAAGGTTCCCTAGACCAAAACCGCATATTGGTTGTTGGAGATGTAATGCTTGATAAGTACTGGTTTGGTGAAGTACAAAGAATATCACCTGAGGCACCAGTTCCTATCGCCAAAATCGGTAGAACCGAAGACCGTCCAGGTGGTGCTGCCAACGTAGCTCGAAATATAGCCACCCTTGGTGGTAATGTAGCACTATTATCCGTAGTCGGTAATGATGGGGCTGCTGTAGATTTAGAAAACATCCTAAAACAATACGGGATTAACTCTATGCTTAAAGTTGATGAAACTATAAGTACTATAGTTAAACTCCGAGTGTTAGCTCGAAATCAACAACTCATTAGAATTGATTTTGAAGAAAAGCCATCACACGAAATCTTAGCCGAAGTACTAGATACTTACACAGCAATAATCAATGATTACGAAGTGGTGATTTTATCGGACTATGGTAAAGGAGGACTAACTCACACTTCAAAACTGGTAGAAATAGCCAACAAACACAATAAACATGTTTTAATCGACCCTAAAGGTAGTGATTATTCAAAATATACTAATTCCACTTTATTAACCCCAAACAAAAATGAACTAAGAGATGCGGTTGGGTCTTGGGATAATGAGAGCGAGCTACAAGCTAAAGCACTAAAACTAAAACAAGATCTGAAATTGGAACATCTACTAGTTACTCGTAGTGAAGAGGGCATGAGTCTATTTAGCGATAAAGGGGTTACTAGTTATCCAACAGTTGCTCAGGAAGTATATGATGTCTCTGGTGCTGGAGATACTGTTATTGCTACTTTAGCACTTATGCTTGCTAATGATATTGAAATTGAAGATGCTGTGCTTTTAGCTAACATTGCCGCTGGTATAGTAGTTGGTAAAGTAGGTACTGCTACTCTTAGTAAAACCGAGTTATTAGATAAACTATCTAACCTTAAGTAAGCCTTAACTCTATCGCTTACGCAGATATGCTATTTATTTACTATCCACTAAATTCTTTACGGTATCAGTATCGGTTTTTGCTATAATATTTAAAAAGTGCGGTATCGAATTATCATTGGTAAAATCCCAACCAGAAAACAGATAAAGCTGACAAAACCCAAGTCTGTGTAATTTTATAGCTAATTTTATGCCATTAATTTTTTCATTTTTAAATTGGTTATCTATTAGAAATTTAGTATTTTTAGAATAAATCGACACACAACGCAGAAACTCTAGTGCTGAGCAATATGTATCAACTTTTTTACCTTGTAATACATATCTTACCAACATATCAACAAGCATATCATCGTCATCAATAATTACTAAGTCAACTTTTTTTAAATTTTTATTATCTACTTTTTTAGTTTTAACAGTATCAGAGCTATTAAGATGATTAATAACAACTTCTGAAGCAAGTAATTTAGGTAAAATTTTAGTATTGGATAACCCAGCTAATACATGTATACTATCATCGTTATGATGACTAGTTACTAAAATAGAACGTTTAATATTAGTATTGTTAATTACATCTAAACCGTGGATACCTTGTTTTAGTAATTCGTAATCGGTAAGTAAAAAAACCTTATCTTTTTGAACCTCAGATAAGTTATTGATAAACTCTATTGCCTCCTTACCTATTTCAAAATGCTTACACTTAATTTTTATAGCATCTTTTTTAAACCTTGCTTTCCATGCACCATGAATAGACGGGTCATCATCTAAAATAACGACAAAGTCATCAGTTCTTAATTCAATTTTGTTACATATCCAGTTTGGTATCTCGGCTATTGGAAATGTTAAAATTATTGTAGTACCATTACCAACTTTTGATTCAATAGCTAATTTACCCTCATTAGCAGCTAAAGTATCTCTAATTTGTTCAAACCCTATACCATGCCCATCTTTTTTATTTGAAGTAACTGCAATATTATTTAGGATTTTTTCTTTTACTGAATCTGGCATACCTTTGCCATTATCTTTGATAACTACTTGCATTTTATTATCAACTATATCTAATTTTACAGTAACTACCCCTGATTTACCATCAAATGCATCTATTGCATTATTGATAAGATTAGATATCATCCGCTTAAATTCTCGAGCATTAATATCAATAAAAGCGAAATAGCTAGGCTTACTTATTGCAACTACAAAATCTACTGAAAATTTAGCATATTCATATTTTTTCTCAGCAATAATTTCTAAAATATCTACACTAATTAAAGTTGAACTACGCTTATGTTCAGTAGTTGCCACTTCATTCAGATGAGGTTTAAACCTACTTAGGAGGCTGCCGGCAACATCTTGTACTCTACCTAATGACTTTTTTATAGTAAGCCGTATATCTTCAGGTAGCACATCACAATGTGGCAATATCATTCTTAATGTGCTAACTGGTGATTTAATGTCATGAACAACTTGATTCACAATCAGCCTTAGTTCTTCTTGTTGTTGTTTTTCAATTTGATAAACCTTATTTTCTAATTCTAATCGTTTTTTTTCTTTGGTATCTGTAATATCAACTGAATTACCTATAATACCCACAGTATCACCACGCTCATTATACAAAGGAATTTTTATAACGGCAAAATATTTAATTGTTTTATCTGGCTGAATAACTGCCTCTTCTATAAAAAGTGTTTGCTCAGTTTCCATTACATGTTTATCATTATCTCTTATTTTAACTGCAAATTGAGGCCATAAATCATAATCAGTTTTCCCAATCATATCTATTGATGAGTTAAATCCACATGCTTTTAGAGTTAATTTATTTACTCCCAAATAAACACCATTTTTATCTTTCCAATAAATTGGAGCTGGTAAATAAGGTGCTACTAACTCTATACTTTCAATAATATTTTGCTTTTTAGTGTTTATATTGAGAAATCCTGAGATAAATAAAAACTCAGTATATATTGGTAATAAATTAGCAATTGGTTTAAGAGTTATTAAATCAAGCCTGTTACATGTACTTAAAAATTGGTCATTAATCTTACATAATTTAATATTAGTACTGTACGCCATTATTGGCATTTTATTCGTAAGATATAATGGCAGGATTAAATATACTACGTCACATGAATCAATCTCATCTATATCACGTATTTTATTTTGCCAGTCTTCATATCGTATAAAATCTATCTTAGTTTTAGTCTTATGTGCAAAATAAGTTATCATATTTTTTAACGAAATCGTATCATTTGTAATTATATTATATGTATTGCTCCATTCATTACTATATAAGCTATCCAATACGATAAATTTTGACATATAATCGACTGGAACAAAATTAATTTGAGTATTTACATCAGGAGCATAACCCAATTGCAAACATTCCTTTATTAATAAAAACAAATGATTCTTTTTATAAGTAAACTTACCAGAAATTGAATCACCGCTAATCCAGCTTGGTCTATATATTTTTGCTTGAAGCATATTATTTTTAACTGCATGACTAATACATATTTCCGCGACAAGTTTACTATTACTATAACCATTAACTCTAGCTAAGGAAAGATCAGATTCATCAATTAGGCTTTCTTGATTTACACTAACCTTAATACCATCAAGTACAGATATAGTTGAGATATGAACAAATTTTTTAGCTTTATTAGTTAATGCAAATTTGATACAATTAATTACGCCATATACGTTAGTACCCCTTAATTGTTTGTAACTATATATATGATTAACAAAAGCTGCAGAATTACAAATTAAATCTATTTCTCCACATAATTTTGCGTATCGTAATTCTTCAAGTCCAAAATTTTTAAGTGAAATATCTCCATAAATAATATTTAATTTACTTATATCATGTGGATTCCATCCATAATTAAGTAGCATATTATATAAATCAGTTGGTAAGTTTAATTGATTACCACGTATTAAACAAAAAACCTCAATACCATTATACATAAAATCTTTAGCAAGATATGCTCCTAAGAATCCAGTTATTCCAGTGAGTAAAACTTTTTTGATTTTACTTAGGTGCTTTGTTTCTGGATTTGGTAGTTTAATACTTTTAAAATCTGTTATATCTTGCAGTGCGAGTTCTAAATCATTATATTCAATTTGTTTATTTGAAATGATACCTTCCAAATGCTTAATTGTAGGAGACGATAGAAAATCTGGAATTGGAATATTTGTGTTGAACTTTTTTTGTACTTTTGATATCATCTGGATTATCTGTAAAGACGTTCCACCAAACTCAGAAAAATCAGAGCATACATCTACTGCATCTATCTTTAAAATTTCTTGCCAAATTGTAGCAATTTCTTTTTGAGTTTGAGTTTGAGGTAAATTAATTACATCATTTTCTAGCAGGGTTAAACTTGAATCCATCATCAATGCTTTATAATCTAGTTTATCAGAGGTAGTAAAAGGCAACTCATTGATAATAAAAAATTTGTTTGGCATATAAAAATTAGGAAGTTTGTTACTTAAAAACTCTCTTAAGTTATTTATTGTGAGTATTGTATTTGTATTTCTTGGTACAATATATGTATTTAAAGAATCCTGTTCAGTATTTAATAATACACCACACGTTTTAATTTCGGGATGCTCAGAAAGTG
>CAZJFO010000016.1:11297-25841 GCA_964545465.1 uncultured Neisseria sp. | reverse complement strand
TAATTCAACTCTAAACCCTCTAATCTTTATTTGTGATGTTTTTCTACCAATATATTTAATTTCGCCATTACTATTCCATTTACCCAAATCACCAGATAAATAGCTTTTGCTATAATCATTTTTATTTAGTTGTTTAAATTTTAATTTAGTTGCATCCGTATCGATATATCCGTTAGCCAATCCAGATCCAGAAATAGTGATTTCACCTACAGCACCAATGACATTTGGTTTATAATATTTATCATAAATTACTATTTTGCAGTTTTGAATAGGTTTACCAATTGTGATATTATCAATATCTTTAGATGTTAATGGAGCAGTTATTGAGACAAAAACCGTACATTCGGTAGGGCCGTATGCATTCAACAAAATATAGTGTTCCCCCCACGTGGTTACAATAGATTTAGAACACTCCTCTCCAGCAACTGTGATTACTCTTAAGTGTTTACTATAAAAAAATGGTTGTATCTTAAGCACTGAAGGAGTCAATAATACACAAGATATATGTTTATCTAATATGGTATTTTGTAAATCATTACCAGGTATAATTTCATTTTTATTAGGTATATATAAAGTAGCACCAGTTAGTAGCGTTGCATATATATCGCCAACACAAGCATCAAAAACCAAAGTAGCAAACTGTAAAACTTTATCACTAGTAGTAAGATTAAGGTGTTTAATTGCGGCGTACGCAAGATTGACTACCGCGTTATGTTTTATCTTAACACCCTTAGGTGTACCTGTAGAACCAGATGTGAATATAACATACGCTGAACTATCACTTACAACTGCTTTTGGCAATATTGTTATCGTATTATCCGTAAAGAGATCTTTTAAATTAAGTTTTAAATGATGAGTATCTTTTAAAAATGATACTGACTGCTCATCTATATTGGAATTATAAATAAATATATTAATTATATTTGATTTAATGATATGATTGATATATTCATCTGGATATTGTCTATCAATTACAGTATAACAGCACCCTGCTTTTAATGTTGCAATCATTGTGATAATTGTATCTACCGATTTATCAAGGAATAACCCAATAGTGCAAGTTTTTTTCTTGTTTTTTTGTAGATAACTAGATATATTTTTAGCAACTGTATCCGTTATTATTTTTAAAGAACTATAGGTAATCTTTTGTTGATTACTTTCTAGAGCAATATTTTCAGGATATTTGTTACAGATATCATCAATTAACTCACCTAAGGATTGATGTTCAGGATAAGATACTTTAGTATTATTCCATTTATCTAAATACTCTAACTCTTTATTTGATAGTAGTACTATATCAAAAAGCGGTTGATTATTGGTAATCCATGTGTTATATAACTTTATTAAATGATCTTTAATAAAGTTTAAAAAAAATGGTGTTTCTTTAGAATAGCTCTTAGCAATAAGAATATTAACTGTTTGACTGCTATCATCTATATTAATAACTATTGGATAATGTGTGGATTTTAAGTCTTTTATAGAACCATGATACAACACTAAACTATTTGAACGTATGGATTCATTATAATCTGGGTATCTTGTAAGTAAATCTTGCGAACATACTAAACGCATCTCTAAATCGATAAACATCTTATTTACAGCATTATGCATACTCTCAAATTGCAACTTATTGTTGAAGTCTAGATTAAGCGGTTTAACTGGTAAAAAAAGATTACTTAGACCTATTTCTGGAGTTTGAATATATCTACCACCACTTACACACACAGAAAATGCTTCATAATCATTTATTTTATATAAGTATCCAATCATTAAGGTTTGAATTTGATTAGTAAAGGTATTTAATGACGTAGTCGTGAACTCATTATATGCTATTGTTTGAATATTTATAAATTCTTCATATAATTCAGATGATCTTTGAATAAAATTTCTTGATGAACTAAATTTAGCAAATTCTTTAATCCAATATATTTCAGCCTTTGCTATTTGTGTAGCATATGGCGATAAATTGTATGACTCTTGCTCTATTGCAGAACCAGCTGTAATTAATGCTACCGATATCCCAAATGATAAGGGTTGGTATGTTAAATATACATCATTTGATTTTGTTGTTATTTGAAACTGATTGGTATTTATAATCTTTACTATTGTACCGTCATCCACATTTGTAGTTTTATGATTTAATATTTCAACCTTTTTTATTGCATAGTATACATTATTTTGTTTAAACTTTAAGGTAGTAATCGGTGATTTTTGTGTACCAATGTTTAAGGCTCTAAATTTACGACAGATGGTTTCAGCAGTATCATTATAATCAATAACTGCAAATCCACACGGTCTATCATATGCATGAAAATATAAACGTTCATCAATAGATTGTTGTAGTTTATGTATATTATCTGATCTTATATCAATCAATAATCCTTTGAAAGCAGATATCGCATAATCTTGGCATTTTAATAAAAGTGAAACTGCAGTTTCTTGAGATGAAATAGTAAATCTACTTTGTTTAAGTATTGCACCACCATCAATAACATCGTTAACTATATGCCATGTAATCCCCCCGTACTGCTCATTATTCCATATCATCCAAGAAGCATTATTTTCATTACCACCATATCTAGGTAATAACGAATTATGATAATTGATAGCAAATTGTTTAATATGCTTTAATATATAACTTGGGATAATATAGCGATTTTGGATACTAAATAGATAATCTATATGCTGTTTTTGAATGTCATCATAGAACTTATTAATATCTTGTGTGATAGGTATACTTAAGGAATCTGCCCATTTTTTTACACTAATAGTTGGAGAGTGTATATGAGTAATAGTAAACTCATACTTTAAAAGTAATTTAGCACATTCGATCATTAATTCGGACTCACCGATTAGTACCACTTGTTTTCTCATAAATGTAAACTCCATAAAAACAAGGTAATATATTATTCATAAAAAGGTAATTTGCTAGATGCTTATTATAGTTCATCTATCTAAGTAAATTACCACCATAAGGCTCGAATAACTATGTCGAAAATAATACCCTAAAACCTATTAACTTAACTTGAGCAAGTTTCTGAAAATCTTGAAGTTTCATAGCTACTAGAAGTTTCAGATGAAACTAATTATACCTACTGGAATACGAGTAGTATTGAATTATGTAATTGTAATGTTTATGGAGTATTTAATCTACTAAAATGAGTAACTACTGGCAATTTGTTTCACTTTATTATATAGCTGATGTGTGTGAAATTCCTAAGAATTAAGCTTGAAGCAGTATAGGTAATAATATACAATTATGCCTCATAAATTTATTTAATAGGGAACTTCATGAAAAAACTACTTTTACTTATTCTATCTGGCACGAGTATAGCGGCATTTGCAGAGGCTTATGTTGATGCAAGTGCTGGTTTAAATACTTCTTGGAATGCTTTATCCTTAAACGCTAATGCTGGCAATATGTTCAATAAATATATTGGAGCTGAGGGTGGCTTAACATATAGCCCAAACTACAACTACAATTATAATAATGGCAGCTCTTTTTCTACTAGCTATTATATGATTGATGCAGCTGCAAAAGGGGTACTACCATTAACTTCAGAATTTGATTTGTATGGTAAACTTGGTCTTGGGTTTAATAGTTATACATCGTCTTGGAACGGATGCAATGGTTGTGGCAACCCAAGTTACTATGGGTCAAATGTTGGAGTACTTGTTGGCGTAGGGGCACAGTTCCACATTTCTAAGTCATGGGCATTACACGCAGAAGATTATACTGTTACCGGACCAAACCCAAATATGTTAATGTTTGGTGGTCAATATAGCTTCTAGTTAAATAAATGGTCAAGGTATTTAACCTTACCATTTATTTGCTAATAAAAACACTTCTATAAATAAAATAAGTCACAATATTCATCATCGGCAGCCATACCAAAAGACCTAGACCAATAGGTAAAATAGCAATAATACTAAAGAAGATTACTAATATTGAATAAATTAGTAAAGTTACTATATTAAATCCACAAGCTTTGATACTCATTACCATAGCCCGTAACGGCTCGATATCGGGATTAAACAGACAAATTAAGGGCGATAACCATAGTGCCATCTGTAAAATTAAAGATGGGATAAAAAGTATCAGATTTGATATTGATGCTGGATACGCTTTCATACCAAACCAGTTTATTTGAATAATAGCACTAATCACAAGATTAATGAATGCAAGTCTTATCACGTGACGATTAATAAAAAAGTCATTAAAAACTGTACTAAATAATACTGGTTCATTTTGTTCTATTTTTTGTGTAATAACTGCAAATCTAACTAAAAACAATGGCGCCATAAAAGCTCCAAACAATGGAACCAGTGACACCAAAGTACTAAAAATACCCAACACTATGAACTGCAAAGGCTTTTCACGAAAAATAGTAAAACTCGCTTTTATCCATTCTAAGCTCGATTTTAATTCAACATTTTGATTTATAAGTAACATAGCAACCTTTCTATAGCATATCGCATCATTATATCATTAAAATACTTTCATCAAAGAACTAAAATTCGACTAAAATACTACAATTGAACAAAAAAACTCTCCACAAATGGCGAGAAAAATTAATATAAAACAGGAGAAAGTCATATTATGGCACTAGTATCATTACGTCAAATTTTAGATCATGCAGCTGAGAATGTATATGGTGTTCCAGCATTTAATGTAAATAACCTTGAACAAGTTCAAGCTATTATGGAAGCAGCAACAGATACTGACTCACCGGTCATTCTTCAGGCTTCAGCTGGAGCTCGCAAATATGCAGGAGAGGAGTTTCTACAGCACCTGATTCTAGGGGCTATAGAACAATACCCCGATATTCCTGTAGTAATGCACCAAGACCATGGAGCATCACCTAGTGTATGTATCCAAGCAATGCAATTAGGTTTCTCCTCTGTTATGATGGATGGCTCACTGCTAGCTGATGGTAAAACCCCAAGTAGCTATGAATATAACCTTGATGTTACCAAAAAAGTAGTTGATATGGCTCATGCAATTGGCGTATCTGTCGAAGGTGAATTGGGATGCCTTGGATCTTTAGAAACAGGACAAGGTGGTGAAGAAGATGGACAAGGGTTTGAAGGTACTCTAAGTATGAATCAATTATTAACCGACCCTAACCAAGCACAAGATTTTGTTAAACATTCTGGGGTCGATGCCCTAGCTATCGCAATTGGAACTTCTCACGGAGCTTATAAATTTAGTCGTAAACCAACAGGGGATATTTTAGCAATTGAACAAGTTAAAAAAATCCATGCGGCAATACCAAACACCCACTTAGTAATGCATGGTTCAAGTTCAGTACCTCAAGAGTGGCTTAAAATTATTCGAGATAATGGTGGTATTATCAAAGAAACCTATGGTGTTCCTGTTGAGGAGATTCAAACGGCTATTAAATTTGGTGTGCGTAAGATTAATATCGATACTGACATTAGACTAGCAATGACAGGTGCTGTTCGAGAGTATTTAAATAGAAAACCTGATTGCTTTGACCCAAGACAATATCTTATTGCTGCCAAAAATGCAGCAAAACAACTATGTCACGATAGATTTATTGCGTTTGGATGTGCCGGTAATGCTAGTAAAATCAAGGCTCTAAAACTACGCACCATGGCAAAAAGCTATTTATAGTGTGATACTAGGTTAAGTAACTCTTTAGCAAATCTAGTAAGTTTGACCTGACCTATACCATAAATATCACTTAAACCATCTATATCAGATGGTTTTTGCCTAACTATTTCATATACTGTCTTATCCGATAAAATCGCATGGTGCGATACTTTGTGGCTAACTGCTTTACTATGACGCCACATAACAATATCTCTATATAAACGCTCTTCAATTTCTGTTCTTAACCAAATATCTGATATAGAACGGGTATTTGAACGATATACCGACTTTGCCAAATAAACGTCTTCTTTCCCCCTTAAAATAGGTAAAGATTTATCATTTAGCTTTAGATTACTGGTGTGATAATCTATATCAATTATTCCCTTACAATATAGCTGCCGAATTGTGCGCCTTAAATCCTTACTACTATATTCATTACATAACCCAAAGGTGGATAGACGATGATGCTCCCAGATTTGGATATTTATAGTTGATTTCCCTCTTAGAACATCTACTATGTGCGTAGTTCCAAACTTTTGGTTCAAACGATATATAGTTGAAAGTATTTTCTGGGTCAAAATAGTAGCATCAATTAATTTGGGAGGGTTAATACAATTATCACATTTCCCACAAGGTGCAACCTCTTCACCTAGTAGACTAAGAAGTTTTTGCACGCGACAAGTACTTACATCACAAAACTGAATTATTTTTTTTAGTTTTGATAACTCATACTTTTTTTTGAGTTCGCTTGCTTCAGATAATATAATTCTTTGACTAATTTCTAATATCTCTTTAAAACCAAAACTAACAATACTAATAGCACTCATGCCATCGCGACCTGCCCTCCCTGACTCTTGATAAAAACTATCAATACTTGAGGGCATATCAAAATGATATACGAACCTAACATCTGGTTTATCGATACCAAGCCCAAAAGCGATAGTTGCAACCATTATGCTATTATTACTTTGCAAGAATTCGCGTTGATTCATTTCTCGTACTTCATTACTAAGCCCAGCGTGATAGGCTTTGGCTTTATAACCTGCATTAATTAGAAACTCACTTAAAGCATCAACCCGAGATCTAGAGCTACAGTAGACAATCCCTGATTCTTCAGAATGTTCTTTTAAAAAGTCAAGTAACTGCTTTTTACCATTATTTTTTTCATTTACCGTATAGATGAAATTAGAACGGAGAAATGAAGCACTAAACTGCGGTGCTTCTTTAAGCCCTAGATAATGCAGTATATCGGTTTTAGTATAATGATCTGCTGTAGCTGTTAAAGCCAAACGTGGTACATTGGGGAAATTCCGCGCCAAAACTGATAATTTTTGATACTCAGGACGAAAATCATGCCCCCAATGTGAGATGCAATGTGCTTCATCAATCGCAAATAAACTAACTTTAATATTCGCTATAAAACTTAAAAACCATGCTGAATTTGCACGTTCTGGTGTGATATAAAGTAGTTTAATTTGTCCGTTACGGATATTACTAAATATGTCCTGAATGTCGGAATAATCAAGATTAGAAGCAATATAAGATGCAGCTACTCCAAGCTCTTTTAGAGTAGCAACCTGATCTTGCATTAACGCAATTAGTGGTGATATCACAATGGTTACACCATCTAGCATAATCGCCGGTACTTGATAACACAATGACTTCCCACTACCAGTTGGCATTAACACAAAAGCACTGCCACCTGAGACTATTTGCTCTATCACCTGCTGCTGCTCCCCACGAAAACTCGTGTACCCAAATACTTGACTTAGGATAGCATGGAGATCTTTATTTGAGTTCAATAGCTTTCTTAGTCGCAACATAGTATATAATCATCCCAACTAATATCATTGGTAAACATAGCCATTGACCCATTGATAACCCTGTTTTAGCCGTGAACCCTATCAAAAACGAATCAGGTTCGCGGAAATATTCAATCACAAAACGAATAACCCCATATCCAATCATAAATACTGCTGAAACCTGCCCTACCTTACGTGGTTTAGTGGCATAAATCCAGAGTATTGCAAGTAGTATTACCCCCTCTCCAAGTGCTTCATATAACTCTGATGGATGACGCGGTAGCATTATTCCCGACTGTGGGAACATCATACCCCAAGGTAGATTTGGTTTACAAATCTTGCCCCATAATTCGCCATTGATAAAATTACCGATACGCCCAAAAAATAGTGCCGCTGGTACAAGTGGTGCTAAAAAGTCACTAATTTCAAAAAATCTGCGGTGAATTTTATAAGCAAATAGATATATAGCAATAAATACCCCAAGCATACCACCATGAAATGACATACCACCATCCCAAGTTTTTATTATATCTAATGGATGACTCAAGAAATATGCTGGTTGATAGAAGATACAATATCCAAGCCGCCCACCTAGCACCACTCCAACTACACCATATAAAAGCATATCATCAATTATCTTAGAGGTTATAAATGGATGTTGATATTTTTTAACCCGCCATTTACCAACAAATAGAAAAAATAAAAACCCTAACATATACATTACACCATACCAATGGATTTTAAATACACCAAGATTTAGCATAACTGGATTAATATGTGGATATATCAACATAAATTCTTATCACCTTTAATAAAATAAATGGTTAACAAAGGTAGTTAAATCATAACTTTGTTAATTATTAAACCATATTTTACCTTAGAAACCAGCTAAGGATAATATAATTTAATTACATAAGAGGCTATTTTTTTGCTAAAATATAGCTTAATCTAATTTTTATAACTTAGGAGTTTATGTTTATGAAGAACCCCGTCAGAGTTGCCGTTACTGGTGCTGCAGGTCAAATTAGCTACAGTTTGTTGTTTCGTATTGCTAGTGGCGATATGTTAGGAGATGATCAGCCAATTATTTTACAATTGCTTGATATAGAAACCTCGATTCCGGCACTTAAAGGTGTAGTTATGGAACTTGACGATTGCGCTTTCCCATTACTTCATGGTATAACTATTAGCCATGACCCATATGTTGCATTTAAAGATGCAGATATTGCTATATTAGTTGGTGCACGACCTAGAAGCAAGGGAATGGAACGTAAAGATTTGCTTGAAGCAAATGGTGCTATCTTTACAACTCAAGGCAAGGCTTTAGCTAGTGTTGCTAAAAAAGATGTAAAAGTATTAGTGGTAGGAAACCCTGCTAATACTAATGCTTATATTGCCATGAAAAATGCTAAAGGATTAAATCCACGTAATTTCTCAGCTATGTTACGCCTTGATCATAACCGTGCCATTAGTCAAATTGCTAGTAAAACTGGTAAACATCTAACTAATATTAAAAAGATTATTGTTTGGGGCAATCACTCAGCTACTCAATACCCTGATATTTTCCATGCCGAAGTTGCTGGAGTTAAAGCTTCATCTCTAGTAGATCAAACTTGGTTAGAGAACGACTTTATACCTACGGTTCAAAAACGTGGTGCTGCAATTATTGAAGCTCGTGGGTTATCATCAGCCGCCTCAGCAGCAAATGCGGCAATTGACCATATCCGTGATTGGGTATTAGGTACTGCTGATGGTGATTGGGTAACTATGGGCATTCCAAGTGACGGTAGTTATGGAATTCCTGAAGGGGTGATTTTTGGGTATCCCGTTACTTGTAAAAATGGACACTATGAAATTGTACAAGGACTAGAAATCAGTGATTTTAGCCGTTCTAGAATTACTGCAACTTATAATGAACTCCTTGAAGAACGTAGTGCTGTCAACCATTTATTAGGTTAATGAAAGAAAATTGATGCTAGAAATTGAACAAATAAACAGTATTGAAGAACAAGGTAAAAACCTAAAACTCCGCCTTGATGAGTTACGGGGGTATCTTTGATTATGCTGGCAAAAAATCAACTCTAGCATCAGTTAATATTGAACTTGAAAACCCTGAGGTTTGGAACAACCAAGATAAGGCTCAGGATTTAAACCGCCAAAAGAAACAACTTGAAACGATAGTTAATCAAATTGACATCCTTGATGGTGCTATTATAGATAGCTCCGAGCTATTTATAATGGCACGGAATGAAAATGATGAAAGCACTCTTTTAGCGGTTGCATCAGACTTAAATAGCCTTGATACCGAATTATCCAATCTTGAATTTAAAAGAATGTTTAATCACCCGATGGATCCTAACAACTGCTTTATTGACATTCAATCAGGCAGTGGGGGTACTGAAGCTCAAGACTGGGCAGAAATGCTACTTCGCATGTATATGCGCTATTGCGATAGAAAAGGATTCAAGGTTGAAATACTTGAAGAACAATCAGGTGATGTAGCTGGGGTTAAATATGCAACTATCAAAGTATTTGGGGATTATGCTTTTGGATATTTGAGAACCGAAACTGGAGTTCATCGTTTAGTACGAAACTCGCCATTTGACTCAAATAATAAACGTCACACATCTTTTTCTAGTGTTTTTGTATACCCTGAGGTAAGTGATGATATTGAAATTGAGATTAACCCATCTGACCTAAGAATTGACACTTATAGAGCATCGGGTGCTGGAGGACAGCATATTAACAAAACCGACTCTGCGGTTCGAATGACACATATTCCTACTAATACTGTAGTTCAATGTCAAAGTGATAGATCTCAACATCGTAATCGTGATGAAGCTATGAAAATGCTAAAAGCTAAGCTCTATGAGCTAGAACTGCGTAAAAAAGAGAGCGAAAGACAAAAGCTGGAGGAAAGTAAAACTGATATTGGCTGGGGGCATCAAATACGTTCTTATGTATTTGATCAGTCGCGTATAAAAGACTTAAGAACCAATGTAGAAATAGGAAGTATCAAATCCGTAATGGATGGGGACTTGGATGATTTTATTGCTGCTAGTTTAAAACAAGGTGTATAAAATATTAGTCAGCTTAAGATAAATAAATTTAACTATTGATGGTCCATATTGGGCGTTTTAAGGAATAGCGTAATATGAAAAAAATTATAATTTTAATGAGTTTATTTACTAGTAATATATTTGCCTTAGCTCTTGGTGACACTGTAAATAGTAGTACCGCTAAAGTAGAAACCACAACTAATAGTAAGATGGAATTTAGCGCCACCAAGTCCAATCATACTGAATATACAATTCATAAAGCAAATGGAACAGCTACTGTTTTAGTAAACAACAATCAAAAAGTCTATGGCTTTACTTGGAGTGATAAGAACCCAAATATAAGATCAATGCTTGGCACTAATAATAATTATCAATCTGAGTTTAATACTGCATATACCAACCGCCAAAGAGGAGATCATCGTCGACTAATCATTAATACCGAACATTTAAAGGTATACCAATTTGGTTTACCTGGTGGTCCATTTAGTGGTTCTATGATTGCAAAAGACCTCGCACCAAGTAATTAATAATTTATCATTTGGAGAAAACAAATTAAAACTTCAATTTTATTTAGTACTTTATTACTAGCTCTTTGTGCTTGTAACAGTGGTGATGGGGGTTCAACAAATTCAGTTCTTTCTCCATTATCAGTACCTACAAATTCAAATCTAAATATTAGTATTTCCCCAAATGGACCAGCGGCGACAAGTGCACTATGTAGCAACATCAATATACCTTGTGTCAGCATAACTATATGTGACCCTAGCAATACATCTTCATGTCAGACGATTAATGACGTACTAATTGATAGTGGAAGTATTGGACTACGAGTATTTCAATCTGTATTAAATGAGGTTAGTCTACCATTAGAAACACACAACTCTTCTGGCATCATTGCTAACTGTGTTGGATATGGTGACTTATCTGCCAACTGGGGACCTATCGCAATGGCTAATATTAGTTTAGGCAACCAATCCACTATAGAAAGTATACCAATACAACTTATTAATGCGTCATTTGCAGATGGTGGCAATGAATGCTTTAAAACTCTTAACGGATTAGGAGATAATGGTTATAAGCTAGCAACTTCACCAGAAGATTTTGGCGTGAATGGAATTCTAGGAGTTGCTCCATTCATAAATGATGAGGTTAGTGAATACTTTAGCTGTAATACTAGTTCATGCTCTACTCAAAGTATAGAATCAAATAAAAAGCTTGCTAACCCAATTGCATTTTTGGCAGAGAGCTATGCAAATGGAGTTACCTTTAAATTCCCCACCTTAGGTAGTAATGGTGCAACGGGTGCTATTGGGTATGCAGTATTTGGTGTTGACACTAATAGTGACAACACTTTTGAAAGCAGCATAAATATATATCCGATTAACATTGGTACAACATGTGAGTTATTTATATGTATGTATACCACACTACTAAATACCTTTATACAATATGGTTTTCTAGATACTGGGTCAAATTTTTTCTATTTTGATGATAGTAATATCAACAATAATAATGGCTACTATAACCCAAACCCTACTCTTACTTTATACCCCATTAATACCGCTGAGAGTAACAACAAAGTCGCTACTAATATCAACATAGCGAATCTTGATAGTTTAATTTATAGCACCAACAATACTGCCTTTAGTAACATTGGCGCAACAATTGGTTTTGATGGATTTTTAGATTACGGATTACCCTTCTTCTTTGGCAAAACCGTTTATATTTGTTTTAATGGTAAGTCTTGCAATGGAATAAATGGACCATATTGGGCATTTTAGAGAGAGTTTTAGATATAAAACACCCTGAATTCAGGGTGTTTTATCAAGTTCCACTAGCACCATAATTAGGTAAATATCTTGCACTAGGATCGGTTAGATTACAATTAGGCCACTCAGTATTAGGTAACCAATAAGCAGCAATTACATGGTCTTGCTTATAATAATAATCATTGAAAATCTCACGATACATTAGTGCTTCTTTAGTAAGTGGTGGGTTGTCAACGTAAGCTGTAACTTTCCTAGCAAAATCCTCATCCGTATATTTTTCATTCGCTAACTCAATTAAACAATCAACTAATCCATGCCCAACAGCATCAGAAAATGCAGCCTTATCACGCCACAAAACCTCAGGCGGCAAATAGCCTTCATTGTCAAAAGCTTTACGTAATAGATATTTACCCATATTATATTTATTTAGTTTTAGCTCTGGATCAATACTCATTACATAGCTAATAAATGCCCTATCCGAGAATGGAACCCTCGCTTCTAGACTATTACTACTAATACATCTATCGGCTCTTAATACATCATACATATAGAGTTCTTTAATTCTTTTCTGAGATTCAGCTTGGAATTTAGCACTGTCTGGAGCAAAATCAGTATATTTATAACCAAATAACTCATCACTAATCTCACCACTTAAAACCACACGAACTGCCGTGTTATTTCTAATATATTTACACAATAAAAACATTGGAATACTAGCACGAATTGTAGTTACGTCCCATGTTTCGGCAACCCATACGATATGCTTTAGTACATCGACAATATTTTCTTTAGTGAAAATAACTTCGGTATGCTTGCTACCTATGTAGTCAGCCATTTGTTTAGCATATTTTAAGTCTATTGGGTTATAATCTAATCCAATAGCAAATGTATTAAGTGGTTCCTTAAGATACCGTGCAGCGATAGCACAAACCAAACTTGAATCAAGTCCACCACTTAACAAATACCCAATAGATACATCAGCATCCAGTCGTTTTATGACAGCAGTAACCAATAAATCCTTGATATTTTTTAAAATATCTCCCATATTTTTATGTTTAGCATCCGCTATCTCATATAACTTCAGATATGGAATAAACCTGCTACCATCATAATAATATCCGGGAGGGAACGGATAAACTTTATCACATATATGAAGCAAGCCCTTCATCTCTGAAGCAAAACAAATCTGAGCTTTTATAGTGTAACCATAAAATAATGGACGAATACCCATCGCATCACGTGATGCAACAATATAATTACTTCTTTTATCATACGCAACAAAAGCAAACTCCCCATCAATAACATCTGATACTTCATGAATACTATATGCTTCAAGAAGAGGGAGGAGTACTTCACAATCCGAATTAGAGCTGTAATTATAGCTATGTTTTTGACGAAGTTCTTTGTAATTAAAAACCTCACCATTACACATTACAATAAAATTATCACTCTCAAAAGGTTGATTTCCAGAATGAGAGGTATCCATAATAGCTAGACGATGGAAAATAAAGGTGTAATCTTTTATAAGCAACTCTTTGGTAGCATCTGGCCCACGAAACTCAATTTCATTTGTGTATCCTTTATACTCAGACGGTGCTGCAATAATTCCACACATATCAACCCCTTAGTCTACAATTGTTGCTGACTCAATAACAACCGCCTCTACTGGTACATCATCATGCATCCCTGAACGCCCTGTTTTTACTTGTTTAATTTTTTCAACAACATCACTACCATTAGTTACTCGTCCAAACACAGCATATCCCCATCCATGCATATCTTCAGAAGTGAAATCAAGAAAGCCATTATTAGTCAAATTAATAAAAAACTGTGCCGAAGCTGAGTGTGGAGCTGACGTTCTTGCCATTGCGATTGTATACTGCTCATTTTTTAGACCGTTTTTAGCTTCATTTTCAATTTCCGCACGAGTTGGTTTCTGTTGCATGTTTTTATCAAACCCTCCTCCTTGAATCATAAAACCATCAATTACTCTATGAAAAACCGTTCCATTATAATGACCTGATTTTATATATTCTACAAAATTTGCAACAGTCACAGGTGCTTTTTCTGCATTTAACTCAAGCTCAATCAAACCGTGATTAGTATTTAAAGCAGCTTTAACTATATTAGGTGTATTTGTTGTCATTAGGATTCCTTATTATAAATTATGTAATTTAGTCTGTAATTATAACTTATATTGCCAGGATAACGCTCATAATTTGTTATAATCTGGGTGTTATTTTTTATTTTAAAGAAAAATCAAAATGAATAGATTCGTAAAAATTATAGCTTTAATT
>CAZJFO010000016.1:0-11287 GCA_964545465.1 uncultured Neisseria sp. | reverse complement strand
GGTAACTTTGGTTGATCCTAACTCATATAAACCAATAATAATTAAATATGTTGGCGACAAAATAGGGCGTAAGCTTAGTTTAGATGGTGATATTGCTTGGAAACTTTGGCCGAGTATCGGATTACACATTGAAAAAGTTAGCTTATCAAACCCAAGTGATTTTGCCACCCCCAATCTAGTATCATTAAACTATGCAGATGTTTCAGTACAACTATTACCATTACTCAATCACTCAATAATCATTGACAGCATAACCTTAGATGGTTTAAATCTAGACCTAATTAAAAATGGCTCTCTAAATAACTGGACTTTTAAACCCAATACCACTCAAAACTTAAGCACTAAGCAATCAAGTGAGTCATCAATACTTAACCTTCAATTAAGTGAATTTGCTATAACCCATGCAATAATCTCATATAATGATTTAAAGGGAAGCTCTCATTATAAAGCGGATAATTTTGATCTAAATATAACTACAAAACATGGCGGAACAATTAGTCTTACTCTAGACAAAGAGGCAATAGATATTCAAAATGCTGTGTTTGATTTTTCCAAAGCCCTAAAGGGTACAATAAACTTTAATCTAACCGGGTTTACAACCTCTAGATATAATGGTAAAATTGATTTAAACATTATATCTTTGGGTGAAGTTATGAGAAAACTTAATAAAGCAAATCCACAGCTTGATAAACCTTTATTTAATAATATAGATGTCACAAGTTCATTTAAAGGGGATAATTCAAATATCAATATCAAAAACACCAGTTTCAAATTTGCCGATATTATGCAAGGTATAATTAATATTAACGTTAATAATTTGAATAAACCAGAATTTAAAGGTAATATTAATATTCCGACATTCTCTCTTAATAAGTTATTATCAGCAGCTGGAATAAAAGCAATTGACATTCCAAATAAAAACTTTCTTAATCAAGTAAGTTTTCAAAGTAATATAGAAGGTACAAGCACTAGCCTTAACCTAAACAAATTAGTTGCAAAAATCAGCGATACTAATATTTCAGGTAATATCAATACTAACTCAATACAACCGCTTAAAACCAACCAAGATTTAAGTATTAACAAATTGGATTTATCAAATATTGTAGATACCAAAGGATTTCAAATATTATTAAGTGACATTAATGCCAAAGGTGAAACAAGTATTAACAATGGAGTAAGTAGTTTAAGTGCTAAACAACAAATAAAAGTAAATAATATAACTGTTTCTGGATTTGATTTAGACAGTTTGGTTACAGAGCTTGATAACACTCTAAGCTCTTCTGGAATTCTTGCTAATGGTAGCACTATAGAGAAACTAACTAAATCAGTTGAAATTGGTAACAAAGTCAAAAACATGCAACTAGTTATAAATAAAGCACTTTCCCCGGGAACCAAAAACTACTCTGAGAAAACTAATCTGGGCAGTTTAAATGCAAATATAGTAATAAACAATGGCATAGTGAACCCAACTAGTTATAAACTAAGTGGGCCTAGCATTTTAAACACTGGTAGCGGTGAAGTTAATTTAAATAACCAAACAATGAAGTATATGATAAATAGTCAGCTACTATCTCCTCAAAAAAATACTATACTCAATCATATAACGTATACTTATAAATTAACTGGCAAGATGAGCAATTTAGATGGCTCATTAGACTGGGTATCTATCCAAAAACAATTAGTTGAATATTTTGTTAGAAGTAACTCAAAGGAGGTTAAATCAATTATAAAAAACCAAGCAGCAGCAGCTATTAACAATCAGATACCAGCAGCAAGCAGTGAAGTGAAACAAGGAGTTACAAATTTATTAAACAATATTTTTAAATAAAATCTAAAAATAAATTTGACATTTTATATTGCAATGCAGCATAATTGACACCTATGGGATGTAGTAAATTAGTTTCGCTGCATCAAATTATATTAACTATTTGGACTATTTGGAGAATAATAAATGTTAAATACAAACAACTTAAGAAAAAACACAGCACATGCATTAGATGCTGCCAATGATCTTATGAATGCTTCAATAGAAAACATTGAAAAATTGACTAATCTTAACATAGAGACTTCAAAGCATGCTCTTGAAGAATCAACCAATGCTTTTAAGAATTTTTCTACGATGAGTAACCCACAAGACGTATTAACTTACGCTAAAAACCTAGCAAATACTACTGCTGCTAAAAACGCTGAAATCTGCCGTAATACTTATGATATTATAAGCACTACTCATAATAAAATTAACAAAATCTTTCAAGCACAAGCTAGCCAATTTAATACAGACAGTTTTAATAAATTATTAAACACATTCCAGTTCCCAAAATTTGGTTTTGATACATCGCACTTAACTTCATGGATAGATACAGTGAATCAAGCAGCTTCTGACGTATCTAAATTAGCTAATGAAGCAAGTGAAATGGGGCGTAACAATCTTATTTCTGCAACTGAAACAGTTAAAAATGTAATGAATTCTGCTAAAACTGCAGCTGCACATTCTGTTGAAACTGCAAAAAAAGCTGCTAACGAGACTTTAGCTACGGCTAAAGTTGCTGCTGCTGAGAATTTGGTTACTGCAAAAAAAGCTACTGCTGAAACTGTAGAGGCTGTAATTAAATCAGCTAAAGCTGCTCAAGCACAAGCTGTTGAAGTAGCTCAAAAATCTGCTGAAGCTATTGTTGCTGCAACTAAAAAATCTGCTGATATAGTAAATACTGCGACTAAAAAAGCAGTAAAATAATTTTTCGGGCATGGATCCCAAACTCTGTATAAGTAGTATCGAGTTTGTGTTTGGGATGACGAAATAATAAAGGTAGTTATCACATTTTTATTGCGTAATTACCGCCTTTAATTTCAGTAATCCCAAACTTTTACGGTCATCCCAAGCGAAGGCTTAAATCCATGCCCTGAATGATTAGAGTATAAATGATAATCTTATCAGGACATAATTTTCGATGGCATTTGTAAGTCGGCATCCCGCCAATTTTTTATTATAATAATCTGTAAATACCTCTCGATATAAAATCAAGATAGCCATTATCACGAAGAACCTGTAATTGTTGACGAATTTTATCCTTTACATGCTTATTTTCTGGATGAAGTAATTGTAATTCATCTTTAAATTTATATATATCTTCCAATATAAATTCAGACTTTTTAACTTTTTCAATACATCTAACAATATCCAGTAACCAACCTTTTGCAGTCGGTGCTCGATCTTGTCTTAAAAACAACATCTTTTTCCATGTTTCCAAAACACTTTCTTTAAGTTGAATTATTTTATCTTTTATATAAAAAACTCTCCCTGATTCAGGTATGTTTTTTAAGATTATATTACACCCTACCCACCCAGCTATCTTTGCTGTTGATGACAATGGCTTTCTTTGTTCGATTATTTCAGGTATAAAAAAATGTTTTGGCACAACTAAGAAATTTTTCACCTCATAACATTCAAAATCATAATTGAGTAAGAAAAGGTTTGGATTATTGGTACTATTTAATCTTGCCATCATTGTTTGATATGCCCCATCATTAACTTTTGCTCCAAAACTTATTTTTCTACTTTTAAGCTCATAATCTTCACCACACTTTAAGCAGTAAAAATCAGCAACAGGTTTGTTATCGGGATATTTATCGATATTACTTCCGCAGCTAGGGCAGTATCCTAATTCATGCACCCAATTCTCAGTTAATACACGTGCTATTTGAGAGGCACTTTTATAATTATTAGCTAGTGAATGTTTAAAGTCTAATTTCATATTTTTTATATTCTCTAAAATTATGAAGAGCAGGATACTATTATTTCTTCAGTTCCAGCAGGTGGTAACTCTTGATAGTGGTTAAACTCAGGTGTATCATCGTATGGATTTGATAAAGCTCTAAATAGACTATCTACTTCACTAAAATCTCCATCTTGTGCTTGTGTAATAGCATTTTGAAGTAAATAGTTTCTAGGAATAATAGCTGGGTTTGTAGATTTCATTAATTTTATACTTGTAGCTTTATCTAAGTCTTTAATTCTTAAATTATATTTCTCTAACCATAAGCTGTATTCACTAATAGAAGTTAGACTATCTAAATGCCTTTGATTGCTAAATTCACGCCAAAAATATGTCCAGTCAACATTATTTGATGCTAATATATTTAATAATTCATCTAAAAGCCCCAGATCACAACGTTTGAAATCATAAATCCCAAGTTTATTACCAAACTCATTTGCATAATAATCAGTAAAACACTCGCGATACTTATCTAAGGCATCACTTACTTGCTCTTCTGATAAAATATCAAGTAATGCTTCACCAAGGCGAGCTAGATTCCACCAGCCAATATATGGTTGGTTTATATAAGCATAACGACCATTATAATCAGAATGATTACAAATATGCTTAGGGTTATATAACTCCATAAAACCAAAAGGTCCATAATCAAGTGTCAACCCAAGAATTGACATATTATCCGTATTCATGACACCGTGACAAAACCCCAAAGCCTGCCATTTGGCAATCATTAATGCCGTGTTTTTTACCACTTGATGGTACATAGATAAAATTGGCGTATTCTCATTTTTTAAATTAGGATAAAAACTCTCAATAACATAATTACATAGTTTTTTAAGCTTATCAGTTTCATTACGACTGGCAAATACCTCAAAGCTCCCAAAACGAATAAAGCTTGGGGCAACCCTAAGAACTACGGAAGCACTCTCCATCTCTTCACGACGAACAGCTGTTGTTGACCCAACAAGTGCTAAAACATTAGTTGTTGGCACACCCAAACTCGCCATGGCTTGAGAACATAAGTACTCCCGAATACTCGAACGCAATACCGCACGACCATCAGCAGTACGAGAAAAAGGTGTTTTACCACCACCTTTAGTCTGAAGTTCCCAGATATTATCTTGGTTATCTAGATGTTCTGCAATTAACATTGCTCGCCCATCGCCTAGCTGTGGCACCCATACTCCGAATTGATGTCCCGCATATAACATAGCTAATGATGAGTACTCCTTAAAAGATTTTTGTCCACCAATCAATGCTACCCAATCAATTGAATTAACATCTAGATTTAACTCATCAGCAAACTTTGTATTAAAATGAATTAAGTGCGGATTTTGTAATGGAGTTGGGGCAACATAGGCAAAAAAATCTTCGCCTAAGTTTATAAATCTATGGGTAAAATTAATCATTATTATGTATCGTAAAATCAATATTATGGTAATAACGCCAATCCGCTCCAGATGGGAGTGGTGGATAAATAGTTTCACGTAATGCTTTGGCTATATTGATATCAAACTGTGAATCACCAGTTGACTGAACAACTTTCATTTTTACAAATTGCATATTTTCATCCAAAACCACATACGCTCTATAAGGTAGTACAGCTCCATTATATCCAGGTGGTGGCACAATGTTTTGGCGAATTGCATAGGCTACCTTTTGACCATATTCTACACGCCGCAAATCAAAAATATCTAACTTAACACCATCACCATCGGTTGAAGCATCAATTCTATCACCAGAACCTTGTTTCGTATAATCAACAATTGGAGCCGATGCTTCTACAATAACTCTTTTATCAATTTTAGAAGTCTGCTTTTCTCCCTTAATAGGCATTAATTCTTTTTCTGTTCTAGGTACTGGTTTATGATACTTCCCACCTTTTTCTTTGGATATTTGCCTAGCTTCTTTTGACCGAGCGTTTGCACTTTTTAATGTTTTGTCTTTAGATTTTACATTGCCTTTATCTGTGAAATTGACCTCTTCTTTGCTAGCTTTGGTGTTAGCTAATGTATTATTAGCACTTGTCTTTTGCACAACAGGTATTGCTTGATCCTTAGGTGCATCAACTAATTGTACTGTATACCCTTTGGTTTGGGTTTTTTGGTAATCTTTCATATCATAGCGATCACGATCAAAAATAAAAAATGCTAATACCAATAATAAAATATGGAGTATTACTGAGAATATTAACCCAAGATTATTTCTTCTAAACATATATTATTTAGTAGAGCACTCTACATTTAATGGTTGCTTTAATTTGCTGTAATTCATTAACAACCTCTTTATTATATTCAGTATTAATGTCGGTAATTACATAACCAACTTGCTCATTAGTCTTTAAATATTGCCCAAGCACATTGATATCATGCTGTGCCAATACATGATTAATTTGTGCCAAAATGCCGGGTACATTTTTATGTAAATGTATTAAACGACAAGCATTTTTTAATACTGGCAATTGAATATTCGGTAAATTAACACTTTGTGTGGTATCTCCAGAACTAATATAACTAATTATTCTTTTAGATACAAAATCCCCAATATTAAATTGTGCTTCTTCAGTGCTACCACCAATATGTGGCGTCAAAATCACGTTTGCAAACCCACGTAATTTACTAATAAACTCCTCTTGATTATCTTTAGGTTCATATGGAAATACATCAATAGCAGCACCAAGTATTTTACCATTTTTAAGATTATTAGCAAGTGCATCAACATCAACAATGTGACCGCGACTTAGGTTTATAAAAATCACCTTATCTTTCATAATACTAAACTCAGGTTCACCAATTATATTAGTATTACCAAGCCTCCCATCTGGATGAAGCGTCACAATATCAGACATTTCTAATAGCTCATCTAATGTTTCACATTTTCTAGCATTACCTAGTTGCAGTTTTTCTATTAGGTCATAATAATATACTTCCATCCCAAGAGCTTCTGCTACAACTGATAACTGGGAACCAATATTACCATATCCTACTATACCTAGTTTTTTACCACGTACTTCAAAGCTATTCTCAGCTGATTTATCCCACATTCCTTGATGAAGCTTATTATTTTTGGCAACAACATTACGCAATAACATAATAATATTACCGATAACTAATTCAACTACACTTCTAGTATTACTATATGGTGCATTAAATACACAAATACCTTTATCACCTGCCTCATTAAGCTCTATCTGATTGGTTCCGATACAAAACGCACCAATAACATTTAAACGTTTAGCGTGCTCCAAAACTTTTTTACTAACATGGGTTTTAGAGCGGATACATAAAACTGATACTTCAGCAATCTTTTTACATAGTTCATCTTCAGTTAAGCTACCTTTTAGAGTTTCAATACTATAACCTTCATCTTTTAAAAGCTTATATGCATGTGGGTGAACATTTTCTAATAATAGTACTTTAATCCGATTTTTAGGGTAAGAAGTTGCCATAGGTAAATTATTTTGATACAAAAACTCATCAAAACTAGGAATTACAACATCAGCGTTATTGATTACTTTTTGACGCTCTATATTCTCAGTAAAAGCATAAAACTTGGATGCCACACCTGCTTCTTTAATTTCATAATCAGTGTAGCCATCACCAATTGCAAAAACTGCTCCAGATAAATTTAAGTCTCTAACAACTGTCACTTTGCCTTTAACTTGAGATAATGGATTTGTACTATCTAAACCTGTAATATTGCCATTACTATCAAAAGTAAAAGTATTAGCAAATACATTTTGTTCTAGGATTCCAAATTTACTCACAACTGGAATAATATAATCAGAAAACCCACTTGATACGATATAAATATTCTTATAATATTTTTGAAAGAAAGCAATATTTCGTTTTATCGACGGTGTTATTTTGTGATTTAATAAATTAATTAATTGTGGGATATGCTTTTTATTTGCTTGTAATAACTCTATACGTTTATGTAAACTAATATCTAATGGCAAAGAACCATCCATCCCTTGATTGGTAATATTGATAATCTCTGCAACTAACTCATCTTTATTAGGATTATCATTTAGAGCCAATTTAGCTAACTCGTCAAAGGCTTCAACTTGTACAAAAGTACTATCAAAATCAAGAATAATATATCTTTCGCACATGTTATTTTCCAAAAATAATTAAAGTAGTATTTTACTACATTTAGAGGCTAAAATTAAAAACTTCCAAGAAATCACCCCTAAATAATAAATTTTATATACGTAATACATAATATATAATTATTGCTTATATAACCAAAAAATGGAGTAAATTATTAATAAATCACTAATATATTTTAAAAAATGGTACAACGACTACCGCCATCAAATTGTTATGGTTATGCTATTTGCTGCTATAGTTAATTATATTGATAGAGTAAACTTAAGTTTTGCAGCTAATGATATCAAAAACGAATTTGGTTTATCCATTAGTCAAAATGGCTTTTTACTTGCCGCATGGATTTGGCCATATGCTATTGCCAATTTACCCTCTGGTTGGCTTATCGATAAACTTGGAATTAATAAAGTATTTCTTAGTTCAATAATTATATGGTCTTTGGCAACATTAGCTAGTGGCTTAAGCCATAGCTACACCAGTCTTTATATTAGTCGCGTAATTCTTGGAATTGCTGAGGCACCATTTTTTGTAATTGGTGCCAAGCTGGTTCAGATTTATTTTAAAAATGATGAACGCGGCCTTGCTTCTAGCATGATTAATATAGGCCCCAAACTTGCCAATAGTTTTGGAGCACCATTGATTGCCTTTCTTATAATACTCACCACATGGCGTGGTATGTTTGCAATTTTAGCAATACTTGGGTTTGTCGTTGTTTTACTATGGACTATGGTATATCAAAAAGTAGTTGAAGTACTCCCTGAGAAAATTAATAATACTAAAATTAGTATCTATAAATTATTAAAACATAAAACTGTATTTTGGTTCAACCTTGGTAATTTGGGTAGTTCTTATGTATTTTGGTTATATTTTACTTGGCTACCTACGTATTTGATGGATAAAAAAGGCTTAGATTTAAAGGCTACAGGATTTATTACCGCAATACCATTTATTGCTGGAGTTATCGCTGTGCCATTGGGTGGTTATTTATCGGATATTCTTATTCGCAAATATAATATGGATGCTATTAAAGCACGTTTAATACCCGCAATTGGAGGGTGTATTATTGCTGGAATTGCGGTAATACCAATTAACTATATAGATAGCCTAAGTACAGTAGTTATCTTATTTACTATCAGTACATTTGCCGTATCGGCACGAGTTGGGGTATTATGGGCACTAGTAAGTGATATTTCACCACCAAATGCGGTAGCTACCTTTGGTGGGATTCAAAACTGTGCTAATTTTATAGGTGGGGCATTAGCCCCTACTATATCGGGAATTATTCTTGAACGCACTGGAAATTACAATATCGTATTTGGTATTAGTGGAGTACTGGTAATCATAGCTGCATTTTGCTATGCTATGATTAAGAAGCCTATTTTAGAAGAAGACATTAGCACCGTCCTCTGAACTACTAACCATGCTTCTAAACCCAGAGAATAGCTCTCGCCCAAGACCAAACTCATTACTACTTAAATCTGGTTTACTAATTTCACGTGCTGCAAATACTGCATCATCAACATGAACTTGAAGTATTCCATTATCCAAATCAAGTTCTACAATATCACCATCACGTATTTTAGCGATATTACCACCACTTAATGCTTCAGGAGTTAAATGAATAGCATTAGGTATTTTACCAGAGGCTCCAGACATCCTCCCATCAGTTACCAATGCAACCTTATAGCCTTTATCTTGCAGTGAAGCTAGTGATGGTGTTAACCCGTGTAATTCCGGCATTCCATTAGCTTTAGGACCTTGATAAGTTAGAACTACTATACAATCTTGGTTTAGCTTACCTGCTTTATATGCAGCAATCGCATCTTCTTGAGATACAAACACTCGCGCTTCTGCTTTTACATAACGAGATTCTTTAGATATTGCTGAAATCTTAGTAACAGAACGCCCTAGATTACCTGTTATAAGGCGTAAACCACCCTCATTAGAAAATGGATTTTCAAATTGACGTACAACATTTTGGTCTGTATTGACAGCTTCTTGCCATACTAGTTTATCATCAATTAGTACTGGGTTTTGAGTATAGTACGACAACCCTTTACCCATTACCGTCATTACATCTTCATGAAGCAAGCCTGCTTTTAGTAATTGACTAATAACATAAGCAACACCTCCTGCTTGATGAAACTGATTTACATCAGCCTCGCCATTAGGATAAACTTTTGCAAGGAGTGGAATAATTTTTGATAACTGTGCAAAATCATCCCAGTCAATTATAATTCCAGCCGCTCTTGCAATAGCGGGTAAATGTAATGTGTGATTAGTTGAGCCACCAGTAGCAATCAATCCAATTACCGCATTGATAATTGTTTTTTCATTTACAATCTCACATAATGGAATAAGCCCACTTCTTTGCATCGTATTTTCTACAACTCTTTTTGCGGCAAAGTCAGTTAGTTTTTCACGTAGTGGTGTATTTGGAGGAACAAAAGCACTTCCTGGTACATGAAGCCCCATTATTTCCATTAGCATTTGGTTACTATTAGCTGTTCCATAAAAAGTACATGTACCTGCTGAATGATAGGATTTAATTTCGGATTCTAATAGTTCAGACTCACCAAGCTTACCCTCCGCATATAATTTGCGGGTTTCGGCTTTGAGTTTGTTGGAGATCCCACTTGACATTGGACCTGATGGTATAAATATGGTTGGTAAATAACCAAAGGATAATGCTCCGATTAATAACCCAGGAACAATCTTATCGCAAATCCCCATACATAATATGCCATCAAATACATTGTGTGACAGACTAACTGCAGTAGACATTGCTATTATATCACGAGAAAATAATGATAATTCCATCCCAGGCTGACCTTGAGTAACACCATCACACATAGCAGGTACTCCGCCTGCTACTTGAGCAGTTGCCCCCACACTTAGTATTGCGTCTTTAAGCTTTTCTGGATAACGATAGTATGGCTGATGAGCTGATAACATATCATTATAGGCTGTTACTATACCAATATTGGGTATATCAACTTGTTTTAAACGGAATTTGACTTTCTCATCTTCTGCAGCTATTGCGTGAGCTAAGTTGGTGCAACCTAACTGTTCACGTTTTACTCGTTTACCATACTGAGCTTGCATTCGTGCTAGATAAGCTTTACGAGTTACTGCACTTTTTTCAATAATTCTATCGGTTGTTTGTTGTAAAACCGGATGTATTGTATTCATTAAACTTCCTAAAATAAAACTTGTACTTAATATTTGGGTCATCACAACTCTTTGTTAACCACATAATCCAGACTTTTTAAACGGCTTCCCAGTTCTTAGTCGCGTCATCCCAGCTCTTAGTCGCGTCATCCCAGCTCTTAGTCGCGTCATCCCAGCGGAGGCCATATCGTTATACATATCTTTTTATGTATCATTTATATGACCATGCATGGG
>CAZJFO010000015.1:15064-31485 GCA_964545465.1 uncultured Neisseria sp. | reverse complement strand
GTAAATATTGCTAAAAGAAAAAAAATGGCTGTTGCATTTCATGCTTGAATCTAGCGTAATTACTGGTAAAAGATCAGCATTACTTTATACAATATAGTGTAAAATAGTGAGATAAAGTTAGATTATTAAGGAATGTTATGTCACAATTAAATTTTGAATATACTGCAGAAAATTTACAAAAAATTGCTAGTAATGTTTTAGAACGAGCACTACAGCTTGGGGCTACTAGTGCTCAAATTGAAATCAATGAAAATATTGCAGGTGGTGTTGATATCCTAAATGGTAATATTGAAAACTTTGAAACCAGCTACGGAAGTAGCTTATCACTTCAAGTCTATAATGGATACAACCGTGGTGCTGTGAGTATTAGTAAAATAAACCCTCAAAATTTAGATGAAGTAATAACTCGCGCAATAGATATTGCCAAACATACCAAGCCTGACCGATTTAATGGAATCCCTGAGACTAATGTTTTATGTACATCTATTAAAGGAGATCTAGAACTATTTAACCCTCAAACACTAAGTCATCATGACTTGATAAATAATGCTAAAGAAATTGAATATTTTGGTACGACTTTAAGTAATACAACCTCAGACGGTGCATCTATAGGCTATAGTCAATATCATTTTGTTTTAGCTAATACCAATGGCTTTAATCATGGTTACCAAATGACTCGTTATCATAAAAGTTTATCTTTGATTTGCGACACACCAAGTGGGATGCAAACTGACTCGTGGTATGATTCAAGCCTCGATTATAACCGCCTTATGGATAATAAAAGCCTCGCACAAAAAGCGATTGAACGAACTGTTCGCCGCCTAAACAAAGATAGTATTAAATCAGGCTCTTATTCAGTAATCTTTGAATCAGGAATTGCTAAATCTTTTATAAGTAACTTTCTAGGTGCTATTAGCGGTAGTAATTTATTTCGTCACCTTACTTTTTTGGATGACTCTATAAATACCACAGTATTCCCTAGATGGCTGAATATATATGAAGATCCGTTCATTAAAAAAGGCAGTAGCAGCTGCTATTTTGATAATGAAGGTGTTATGGTTAAAGCTCGTGAATTAGTAAAAAACGGTATAGTGAATGGGTATTTACTAAACTGTTACTCGGCACGTAAACTTGGTCTAATTACTACGGGTAATGCTGGTGGTAATCACAATATATCTATTACAAGTAACTTTTCAGGTGATATTTATGAACTTGCCAAAAAATTGACTACGGGTATTATAGTTATCGAAACTATTGGGCATGGGCTAAATATGGTAACTGGTGATTTCTCGGTTGGCGCTAGTGGACTATGGGTAGAAAATGGTGAAATCCAATTTTTTGTTGACAATCTAACTATGGCAGGAAATTTGAAAGACATTTATAAAAATATCCGCTATATAAGTAATGATTATTCATCAAATAGCTCCATGCAATGTGGCTCAATGTTGGTTGACGATGTAAATATTTCGTCATAATTTATTCAGATATATTTCATTCAAGAATAAATGCAACCAGCTAATTTTTTAGGGGTTTTACATTGTAACTGTATGCTATAATACATGCATATTTAGAATATTCGAATATGTAAGTAATTTATTTTAAGTAAATTACTAAATAAAACACAATAATCACCTAAAATGGAGTTAATAATGACAATAGATAAAAACTTAAATAAAGATCAAGCTATCAAAGCTTTGAATACAATTATGGAGTATGAGTTAGCTGGGGTTGTGCGCTATACACATTACTCATTGATGGTATATGGATTTAACCGCATACCGATTGTTTCTTGGTTAAAATCAAATGCTAACGAGAGCTTGGACCATGCTCATAAAGCTGGAGAATTGGTTACCTTATTGGGTGGGCATCCATCTTTAAAGATTGGTGATTTATTAGAAACTGAACAACATGATATTGGTGATATCTTACGTGAAAGCTTAACTCATGAGACCTCAGCTCTTCAGGCTTATTATGATCTATTAAAAACGGTTGAAGGCAAATCAGTTTTACTAGAAGAGTATGCTCGTGAGATGATTACAAATGAAGAAATGCATCTAGATGAAGTCAACAAAATGCTTCGTAAACCAGGTAATTTAGAGCCATTCCAATAATAAAACACTGAGTCTGCAGTAATTTCCCAAGAAATTAAATATAGCTGAACTACCCCGACTTATAGAAGCTCGGGGCTTCTAGCGAATTTAATGGTTTATCACGCCAAAACACCAATTTGGTGCATAAAATAAATATCATAACCTAAGGTTTTAGCAATATTTGAATAAATCATCAAAATGAAGAGCCTTCACTTTTAAGGAACTCTATCTCTTCAGACGAAGACTTCCGTCCTAAAATCTCATTTCGGTGTGGATAACGCCCAAATCGATCTATGATTATTTTATGCTTTAACTCAAATTCAAGATTTCCATCTAATTGTGAGCTTTGGTAAATTTTTACTGCTTCTTCATGAATTAGAGCTGACTCACTATGCATAAAAGGTAAATAAGCAAAACCCCTCATTGTTGGCGTGAGTTGTAAATCTAATTTTTGTTGGATAATATTCTGAGCAAGAATAAGAGCTATCGGATCATAAGCAAAAGATAGCTTAGTATTACGATAAATATTTCGCGAGAATTGATCAATTACAATTATTTCAGCCAATGCTCCTAATGCATTACTCCGCCAAGTCCACAACTCTCCTGTTACTGCAGCTTGATGAACATTGCCAAATCGAGTACGAATCAAATCATCAAAATCCTGATCTTTACTCCACCATTTTGATGGACTTATTTCTTTAAACCAAAAGTCAATTATTTGGTTATAATTATCAATATCGTTGTTCAAACTTATTTTCCTTAAAAATTTATTATATGAAGCTAGGGTATTGTAATGAACTTAAAAAATGGGCGATGTAACATACCTGATTGTACGTACTTGATATAGTTACCCATCTCATTTTTATACTTAATTGGCAAACGTGATTTATCGAATAACATCACAACTGTTATTAATAAAAACAACCCCAACAAAAATTTAGTTAATTTTGGATATAAAGCTAATTGTTGTGCAAGAATAATACATATTAAAGCACTCACTGTTAGCATATAATTAAGCCCAACATGTGCAGAGTATGATTCATATAGCCAAAATAATAAAATGATATAGATTATAAATACTATACACCTATTATAAGTATTATTCACGATAGTTATTTTTTTTACATACTTAAAATATGCCATCAAAAATAACAGTATATGTAGCACTCCAAATACGCAGCTACTAAGATAAAACAACATCCCACGTAATCCATGACGACTTGCAGTATTAATCGCATTTTTGTCCCCCACCCATTTATGGGAGTTTAACTGATAGCTAAAAGATATCCAATGATTTTGATAATTCCATAGTATTACCGGCGAAAATATAATAATTGCTAATATCATTCCTATATATAAATGAGGTGACAAATAAATCTTCCTCAGATCTTTATCAATCACAAAAAACACTATTAAAGTAAAAAGTAATATTACTACATTGTATTTGGCAAGTAAACTAAGCCCAACAGCAATACTCATAAGATATATATAGCGTATTTGTCGATACTTAATCCATAAAAACGCCATATATAGTACCAATAAGGAAAAAAACACCTCCAAGCCATCAAGTGTCATACTAACAGCGATAAACCTTGTTGTAGCAAAGGGGTACATCATCCAGAGTAATGCTGCAGTAATTGCCATATTTCTATTACTAACAATACTCACAATCTTGTATAGTAAATAGCTACTACCGTAAGTACACAAAATAGAAATTAGATTTATAGAAAAGAAGTTATTGCCAAAGATATGAGTTGACACCCAAAGTAGGTAAGCAATCATGGGTGGGCCATCCAAGTATGATAACTCCAGATGCTGGCTCCAGCTCCAGTAATAATAGCTATCATTAGCGGGAAATACAAAAAAAGCTGATATAAATAATATTAATGCACTAATTTGCCAGTATCTTTGCATAAATAGATTATTATTCATTAGTAGCACCTTTTATTAGATATTGACTAACACCAGCATTGGCAACTGTAAAATCTTTGTCATTTAAACGGGATAATAACCTATCCATATTATCTCTTTCATTCCCCCTATCTGAGTTTTTATGCCATAGATGAAGTACTGGAATAGCGAAGCGTCCATCTTTTATCTTAATACCATTATGCAAAAACCTAACAAAAAGATCAGCATCTTCATGCCCCCAGCCTGTGAATGACTCATCAAAACCATTAACCTCTAGAAAATCATTACGCGAAACAGCAAAATTACATCCTTTAGGATATTTCCAATTAGTATCCCTTGAATATCTCCATCGACCATTACTAAAGCGTAAACTCGGTAGCAATTTATTAACTTTTTTAGTAATCTTCGCTATTAACCACTCAAAGATACTCCATTCAAAAATCTGATTAATTTTATTAGGATTATCTAACAGATACTTCGTATAGAATTTTGACAATAACACCCTATTACCAGCAACAAAATAACCATTTTCGCGTAGTTTCATTTGTTCAGAAATATAATCGGGAAAAGGTATACAATCCCCATCAAGAAAGAGTAAATACTCTCCCACTGATGAAGCAACTGCTTTATTTAAAATCATACTTTTTTGAAACCCTCTATCAGCATGCCAAACGTGCCTAATACGCGAATTTATAGCATTATATTTTGTGATAGCTTGAACCGTATTAGGCTTTGAACCATCATCAGCGATAACTATTTCTACATTTGGATGCCTATCCAATTGCACAACTAGATTTGCTAGAATTACCTCTAATGCTTCTGGCCAATTATAAGTTGCAAGAATTATACTAGTATCAATTTTATTCATGATTTAATTCCAAACTTTTAAAAGCTTTAATTACATTATCAGCAGTTAAATCATAAATTTTCTTAGTTGGGGTTTGTACACAAATTTGATGTATGCTCCATGGGTGCCATGCTTCAACATTCTGAGCATGAAATAATCCAATACAGTGCATCTTTAACCCAGCAGCTATATGAAGTAAACCACCATCAGCTCCGATATAGTATTTGTATTTAGCCATAGTATTAGCAATATTAAATAAATCACCATCGGCACACAAACTAACATCTACAATATCAAATTGTGATAAAACTTCATTCGCACGAATAAATTCGTCTTTTGTAGCAATCACAAGCACTTTTTTGCCTAATTTAACTAAACCTGCGATTATAACTTGTGCTAAAGATGATGGTATATAACGAACGGTGTCACGCCTACCAGAAATATTAACTACAATAGTTTCCGTGTCTTTTTGATGATGTTCTTCAGGATCAAAACTCTCAGTATAAAAATAACTACTCTTATCTAATGTTATATTATTAGGAATATTTAATAGATGTAGCCCAAACTTGAGTAAATTAAACTGGTTGATAACTTCGTGAATAGAATTATCATATTCTAGGTAATTGTATTTAAAACTTAGTGATGTAAATCTACAAAACATTTTAGAACGAAGGCTTTTAACTCCTAGTCTATGACCAAAAACTCTAGGACTATTTATATATTTCAATAATTTATAGGTTTTAAAATCACGATTTAGCATAAAAACTGCGGTATATTTATTTTGCCCTAGACTTTGTAAAACCTGATGATTATTTAGCTTTTCTTCACTAGAAGCTGGTATTTTATATAAACGATACTTATTATCTATATGTTTATTATATAAAAATGCAGCAAAATTATACTCATAACAAAGTATATCAATCTGTACATCTGGTAATTGTTTTAACATCCGAATAAATGTAGAGCTTAAAACGCTATCACCTAGAAAATCAGTTCTTACTACCAAAATACGCATTATTTATACCCTAATTCAGCTAAAGCATCTATTACTGCAACAGGACTAATTTCGTATGAGCTCGTGGCACTTATAGCTACACTATCAGGTGTCCATGGATACCAACGTGGTTTAATATCATCATTAAATAGACCTATGCACTTTAAATTAAGAGCTGATGCAATGTGAAGTAATCCACCATCAGCACCGATATAGTATTCATAACTATTTAGCTTATTAGCTACTATAAATACATCATTATCAGATATAATTTCTGGTCTTTCAATATTATATTTCATTACTTTATTTACAATATCATTCGCGATATGAATATCATTAGATAAAGCCACTACCCCAATTTTATTTCCATCTTTAATTAGCGATAATAGAAGACTCATTAGCATTGATGGTAGAATGATTTTTTGCTCTGCTGGTTTACCCGAAATATTAATTACTATTGATTTTGGAACTTTTGTAGCGGGTTTAATATTTTTAGAATATAGTGTACATCTATTGGGTAATGGAGCTAATTTTGGAAGTTTTAGTTTTTTTAAACCAGATTCAAGTAAGTCTTTTAAATTAAGCACTTCATGCTTAGATAAATCATATTTTATATAATTAAAATTACGTAGCTTGGCCGAAACCCATTCAAAAATTCTTGAGTCACCCCTAAAATCAAATGCTAAGTTAAATCCAAACCGTTCTCTACATTGTCCAAGAAGAGCCATTTTTTGTAAGCGTCGACGCGCCTGTAACACAAATACTGCATCATACTCCTGACTCGCACATACTGTTTTATAAAGGCTATACATTTCTTTTTTATCTTCAACATTACAATTAAATACCTTCCTTACATAAGGATTGTCATCATAGTAACGATAGCTATAGTCAGATGCAAATACATCAATATTACACGTAACACTTTTAAATAGTGCTTCTATTGCCACTTGAGTAATAATAGCATCCCCCATTTTATCAGGTCTAACTATCAAAAAACTCTTCAATTATGTCTCCTTATTGGTATTAGGTTTGTGTGCTAATGTTAAAACTGTAGCATAAGTTAAGACTATAAAAAACCAATAGATTAAGCCACGCGACCAATTAATCTCATCATCCACCATATTTTTCATGAGAATAGTTTACTATACCATATAAACAAATTAATTCCAATATTACATAAATACATACATGGTTAACATTAGTAAAAGGCATTACCAAAAATAATATTAAAATCGTACATTCTAAAAACTTATGATTAATAAAACTTTTTAAGTTCATAAACTACTTTATCAAGAATATTATTTATTAGGATAAAAAACCGGATTACGCCAGTTCCAATATATTGTCCGAAGCTGCTGTATTGGGCGAACTAATTCCCGAATTAATTTGGTTATGCCAACTGGTTTTGGCAAGTATTTTCTATCTACTGTTCCTATTTCAGATGAAAGCTCACTTTCCCCAATAGCTTGAGGGTTAACACAATATGCACGCAGTCCATGTATCAATGAAAGATCCATATACATATCTACAGGTTCATGCCATTTTTTTGCATGTCCAATCAATAATTTTGCTGCTTTCGGGGTAATCGCATATCCTTGAGTACCACTTGGAAAATGAGGATATAAATATAAATCATCCGCCAATTGTATTTTTTTTCGATATTTTAGTAATACTACCAAACGAATATATTGTAATTTATCAAGGTATTTTTCTAATGTAGTAATAGATTTTTTAAAATATGGACCTAATATAACATCATCTTCTAGTACTATTATTGGTTCATTTAATTCAATACATTTCTGCCATAAAGAAAAGTGACTCGCAAAGCATGCAATCTCATTATTAGAATGATTTTTTGCAAATCCAGCTCTAGCTGTAATTTGATTATAAAATTTACTTTTGGCTATTTTTGATAACCATTTTCTATCAAGATTTCTACCATCAATAGCACTAAAAAACTCACAGTCTAAACCAATTTTATCAACCTGACCCTGCATATATTCTTTACGATCTTTGCTTCGAGCCAAATTTATAATAAATATCTTCATTATATTCCTTGATTTTTTAAGGCATCTAAATATAGTACGCGCATCATCCCAAACAAAAACTACTCGCTGCATAGTCACTCTTTCGTCATCCCAAACAAAAACTATTCGCTGCCTAGTCATTCTTTCGTCATCCCAAACAACAACTATTCGCTGCCTCAATGAGAATTTGGGATCCATGCACTAATAAGCTATTAGGGCAAAAGCATGTGGATCCTAGCCTTCGCTTGGGATGACGTAAAGACTGCTAATGACCAGAATTATTTGCCTGCTTTTTTCTTAGCAGCAATAACCATAATTGCGTTACGACCTTCAAGTTTCGGCTTTTGTTCAATAACTGATTCTTCAATTAAGTCCTGCTCTGCACGCTCGAGATAACGTAGCCCTAATTCCTGATGTGCCATTTCACGCCCACGGAATTGAACAATAAATTTAACCTTATCACCATCTTCTAAAAATCTTCTAGCATTTTTTAGTTTAATCTGATAATCATGATCATCAGTAACCGGCCGTAGTTTAATTTCTTTAATTTGTACTTGTTTTTGTTTCATTTTCATCTCATGAGCTTTTTTTTGCTCACGATATTTAAATTTTCCAAAATCCATTACTTTACATACTGGAGGATTAGCATTTGGCGAAATTTCCACCAAATCGACCCCTAAGTCAGCCGCTCTTTGTAGCGCCTCTGTTAGACTAATTACGCCTAATTGTTCACTGGTATCATCAATAATTACTCGAACTGTTGATGATGTAATCGAATCATTAATTCGCGGTTGTTTTTCAGTACTTATAGCACTCTCCTATTAAATTAAAAACCAATTGATATCAAAGTAATGTTTACTAATTATTCACCTAAATACTGAATAAATGCATCCACAGACATGCTACCTAAATCACTGCCATCACGACGTCTAACAGTAATTGTATCAGTTTCTACTTCTTTATCACCAATAATTATCAAATAAGGTATTTTTTGTAACGTATTTTCACGAATTTTATACCCAATTTTTTCATTACTTAAATCAATATTGCACCTAAACCCCCTTGCAATTAATTGCTTTTGTAAAGATTGTGCATATTCTCTTTGTTTTTCTGAGATATTTAGTACCGTCATCTGAGTTGGAGCTAACCACAGCGGTAAATCTCCTGCATGATGTTCAATCAAGATACCCATGAAACGCTCTAAGCTACCACATATAGCACGATGTAGCATAACTGGTATTTTCTTAGATCCATCTTCTGCTATATATGATGCTTCAAGTCTATCAGGCATAGAAAAATCTAATTGCACAGAACCAGTAGTCCAAGACCTTCCAATACAATCTTTTACTTCAAATTCGATTTTAGGCCCATAAAATGCACCTTCACCTGCCATTACCTCAAAAGCTAACCCCTTAGCATTTAGAGCATCAGCTAAAGATTTTTCAGCTTTATCCCATACTTCTTCTGCACCAATCCGTTTTTCTGGTCGAGTAGACAATTTTACCGCAATACTAGTTAATCCAAATTTACCATAAACCTCAAATAACATATCGATAAAGAGCATAACCTCACTTTGAATTTGATCTTCAGTACAAAATATATGCCCATCGTCTTGAGTAAAATTACGCGTACGCATTATCCCATGAAGTGCACCTGAGGCTTCATTTCTATGACACGAACCAAATTCCCCCATGCGAATCGGAAGTTCACGATAACTAGTTAATCCCTGTTTAAAAATCTGTACATGACATGGGCAATTCATTGGTTTTACTGCATATTGTCTATCATTGGCATCCAAACTAAACATATCCTCACGAAACTTCTCCCAATGCCCAGATTTTTCCCACAAACTTCTATCCACAATCTGTGGAGTTTTAACTTCTTGATAGCCATGTTTAATATACATAGCTCGCATATATTGTTCGATTACCTGCCATAACGCCCAACCTTTAGGATGCCAAAACACCATCCCTGGTGCTTCATCTTGTAGATGAAATAAATCTAGTACTTTACCAATCTTGCGGTGATCACGCTTTTCTGCCTCTTCAAGCATTGTAAGATACTCTTTAAGTTCATCTTTAGTTCTAAAAGCAGTACCATAAATACGTTGTAGCATTTCATTATTAGAATCCCCTCTCCAGTAGGCACCGGCAACTTTCATTAATTTAAAAGCTTTTAGTTTACTAGTACTAGGTACATGCGGCCCACGACATAAATCAGTAAAATCACCTTGAGAATACAAAGAAATAATTTGATCTTCAGGAATTGCCGCGATAATCTCTACTTTGTATTTTTCACCAATAGAATCAAAATATTTAATAGCATTGTTTCTGGTATATTCTTGACGCGTAACAGGAATATTCGCTGAAACCAGACTCTCCATCTTTTTTTCTATTTTTTGTAAATCGTCAGGAGTAAAAGCACGCTCATAACTAAAATCATAATAAAAACCATTTTCTATGACTGGACCTATCGTAACTTGTGCTTCTGGATAGAGCTGCTTCACTGCCTGAGCTAATAAATGTGCAGTTGAATGGCGTATTATTGATAGAGCTTCGTTATCTTTTTCAGTAATTAATTTTAGAGTTGCATCAGCATTTATTACATAACTAATATCTCGTTCTACTCCATCAACAACTCCAGCAATCGTAGCCTTAGCAAGACTAGAACTTATACTTTTTGCAATATCTAAAATACTAAGGGGATTATCAAAGCTACGTACTGAATTATCTGGTAGTTTTATATTTAACATAACCTACAACTGTTCCTTTATTTAAAAACCTTTCACATGCTCGCCATTCCAGCAATTTATGCCATACAAGCATATTCTACTTCATTCCGGAATGCTCTGCATCATTCCAGAGTCTTTCCGTCATTCCAGAATCTTTCCGTCATTCCAGCGGAGGCTGGAATCCATTAATTATATTATCTCCGAATTTTATCATAATTTAGTCTCATTTAGTTTATAATATATCATTAAACAATATTTATAGGATACAAAATGGAACAATTTGATGGAACTACTATTGTGTCAGTTCGTCGCAACAACTCAGTTAGTCTAGGTGGTGATGGGCAAGTTACACTAGGAAGCATAGTAATTAAATCTACCGCACGTAAAATCCGTCGTTTATACCAAAATCAGGTTATTGCTGGTTTTGCTGGAGGTACTGCTGATGCCTTTACCCTATTTGAACGCTTTGAAGAGAAACTTGAACAGCATGGCGGTCATCTACTACGCTCAGCCGTAGATCTTGCTAAAGACTGGAGAACCGATAGAATGCTAAGACGCCTTGAAGCAATGCTAATAGTTGCCAATCGGGATAATAGTTTGATTATTACCGGTAATGGCGACGTTTTAGATCCAGAACATGGTGTAGCAACAATTGGCTCTGGTGGTTCTTATGCATATTCTGCTGCGAGAGCTTTGTTAGCTCATAGCACATTAACCGCAGAAGAAATCGTCAAACAATCGTTAGTTATTGCTGGTGAAGTATGTATTTATACTAATCAAAATCATTTAATCGAAACTATTACTTGGTAGATAGCCAAGTTACCAAGTCATTCGTAAATGAGTTGGTAACTTCGTTAGCACCCTTTATATAACCTTCTGGACTAGATTCAACACTTGCAGTCTCAATAAAGGTTTTATTTTTAATCACAGTATTATTAGTATTATCAATTAACTGAGCATATACCTTGAGGTTCATGTTACTTGAGCCATTAATAATAACCTGTTTGAAATCCATAACCTGACTTGCTAGGCGATATTTGGCTGTAACCATAAATTCGCTACTACTAACATCTCTATAAATACATGCTTTTTGTAGCTTTTGTAAGATTGCTTGATTAAACATCTCACTCGGTGTTGATGCCCACTGATTTAATGAATAACTACTTAGACGATATTCTGCAACTGAATAATACATGCCACGACTGTCAAAAGGAGTAAAAACACGTACTGGTGATACCTGCAAAATAGCTGCATTTGATTCAGCGTTACAAGATATTTCATCAGCATTAGTCGTAGTAATCTGATACTCTTTTACTTGAGGAGTCACAACCGGTGACAATATACCACATGAGCTAAGCAATATAACAAGCGTACTAATTAGTGTAAGATTTTTTTGCATAATTTATTCTCCTGGACCTTTAACAACCGGGGCTTTGCCACGTAATACTACTGATGGGTTTTGATTTAATACAATTAAAAACTGTTGTAACTCCCTAGTTACTTGATTCATATTTGTAATTGTTTGGTTGATGTTTGGTAATAATATGGTATTTATATTTTGCATCGTATTATTCTGTAAACCCAATACCAAATTATTAGTATTATCTGATGTTTTTTCAAGCGACTTAGTTAAATCGTTAATATTCTCAAAACTTTGGTCAAGTTTCATAGTATTTTGTTTAATATTCGCCAAAATAGTAACTAACTCACTCAAACTTTGATCAATTTTAGCTGTATTTTTAGCTAATGAAGTTGATATCTTATCCAAATTAATAAAAGTATTACTCAAATGTTCTAGATTATCATCAGATAATAATATCTTCATTTGACTAGAAACATCTTGTACATTAGAGGTAAAAGACTGGGCTTGTTCAGATAAACCATATAATAATGATGGCTTAGATACAATTTTGGGATATGGGGGACTATTATGTACTTGCAAATTAGTTTTACTCACGGAGGATTTTGGTAGACGGAGATCTATATATGACATTCCAGTTATTCCCTGAGGTTTCAAGATTGCATAAGTTTCACGATTAACGCTTACAGATGATATAATATTTAGCGATACTATGACATTTCTAGGGTTATTACTATCTAACTCTACATTCCTAACCTTACCAATTTCAACCCCATTATACTTTACAACGGAATTCAAAGAAACACCATCAACAGGCTCATAAAATACCGTTTGGTATACATTATAGGCTCTACGATTAGCACTGGAAAACCACAACCAAGTGCCAACTAAAAATGTAGTAACTACAACTACAAATAAGCCAACAGCTAAGTATTGCCGATTATCATTCATTAAATACCTCCATCTTTTTGCTCTAAATGAGCTTGTTTTGTCAATCTACCACGTGGTCCATTAAAATAGTCATATAACTGTGGTATTTCTTTACAATTTGCAGCTTTAATAACACTATCATGAAACAGGACTTTCTTTTCTCCGAGATATACTATCTCATCTGAAATACTCCAAATACTATCCAAATCATGGGTAATCATAATTACTGTTAGCTCCAACTGCTGTTGCAAATTAGAAATTAGCTCATCAAAATCACTAGCACTATTAGGATCCAGACCCGCAGTTGGCTCATCTAAAAATACCACTTTAGGATCTAGCACTAACGTACGTGCTAGAGCGACTCTCTTTTGCATACCTGGACTTATCTCTTTAGGAAATTTACTATAAGCTGACTCTGGCAATCCCGTTAATTTTAATTTCAGAGTAGCTATTTCCATAATCGTTACTTTAGAAAAATTAGTATATTCAACCAGTGGAAACATCACATTTTCTAGTACTGTTAGCGATGAAAACAATGCCCCTTGTTGAAACATCATACCTATTTGGCTTAATACCAACTTAGTGGCTGCATCTTCAATATCATACTTTGATATTTCTTCACCATTTAGTAATATCTCACCTTCCGTAATGGGCTGAAGCATTAAAATCTCTCGTACCAAGGTAGTTTTACCACAACCACTTGCCCCAATTATAGTTATAATTCGATTGGGATAAATAGTAAGATTTAAATCTTTATGTACCCAAAAACCCCCAAATGAAGTTCCTAATTTTTTAACTTCAATTATTGGGGAGGTGTTATCCTTCAAAACTACACTCCCAAAGTTTTAAAAATTATACCAAATATGGCATCAACTATAACAATCAAAATAATACCTGCAACCACACTTTTAGTAGTTGCCTCCCCAATACTATTGGCATTACCTTTGACCCTTAGACCACAAAAGCACCCAATCAAGGCTACAATAAAAGCAAAAGCAACACTTTTGATTAGCCCACAAGTATAATTATTGATCGAAACATAATTTTGCATTCTAGATAAAAATAATGAATAATCTACATTGAGAGCTGAATCTGAAACAATAGCCCCACCTAGCATACTTGCCATATCCGCAACTGATGTAATTAAAGGAACAGCTATCATAACCCCAAGAACCTTAGGTAATACTATTCTTTGCATAGTAGAAATACCCATAGTTTGAAGGGCATCGATTTCTTCTTGAACTTTTCTAGTTCCGATTTCTGCAGTAATCGCAGCACCAGTTCTACCGGCAACTATCACTGCTGTCATTAGCGGTGATACTTCTTTTAACATTGCAATACCCAAGAAATTCACTATATACACATTAGCACCATAAGTAGTAAATTGTGGTGCCATTTGGTAAGCTAGAGTAATCCCGAGCAAAAATGATAATAACCAAGCAACCCATAAACCTTTAAGACCTGCATCATGTATCGTACGCGATACTTCACGCCAATCTAAATTAAGTGGTGCCTTAATAAAGCCAATTAGATTAAAACAAAATAATCCAAAGAAAGAAATCAAAGATAATGCAACTCTAAAACTGTCAACTAGATACATACCTAGTCTTGATAACAATCTGCTAGTATGAGTAAACTGTTTCGGAGTTTGAATATTTGATTGAGCACTAATTCGTTCGTATAACTTACTATCACTAGAGTTTAATTCTAGCTTAGCTAATTGAATCTTATGTTTCTTTAGATATTTTATTAATCGTATGATAAAATAAATACCTGTAGTATCTATTTTATCAATATTGATCCCACTAACTGTAACTACCTTAGATTTTTTTATTTGAGACAGCTTAGTATTAAAGCTTTTTTCATTAATAGTAGACCACAACCAACTGCCCGATAATGTAATAACCTCAGCTTGTTGGCTAAATTTTGCCAGTGCATCTTGGACTAATTTCTGATTGGAGGATTCTTTATACATTCTGCTACTATAAGTCTTACTAAAACCAACATTTGATAATTATAGCATAAGAGAACCTAGGATCTAAAAAATTTGCAAAAACTTATCGACCCGAGTTCAAGTGCGAAACGCAGTAACTATGATGGGTACTCTCAGGTGTGATTCGCACTTCACATGGAAATCTGCCCATTTCTGCACCTCTAAAATTTACCCTTAGTTAATAAATTATTAGTAATACTTTGAAGTAAATCAAAGCGTAACCGATCAATCTGCCCATTTTCGTAGAGAATTTTGATTATACAACTAGGCTCATTCAAATGACGACAATTTCTAAATTTACACTCTCCAAGATGCTCTCTTAATTCTGGAAAATACTCAATCAATTGATCAACATCAAGGTGATATAATCCAAACTCCTGTAGACCCGGACAATCTATAATATTTGAATTGGTATCGATATGATAAAGTTCAGCATTAGTAGTAGTATGGCATCCTGTATTTTCCGATTTACTAATTTCACCAGTTCTTGCCCTACAATCAGGAATAACTTGGTTAATAATAGTTGATTTACCAACTCCAGATTGACCAATAAGAAGGCTATTTTTATTAGATAATTTTGATAAAATCGCATCACAACCATTATAAGCTGATAATGAAATTACTTCATACTCTAAAGAAGTAGTATATAAATTGATAATCTTATTCTTAAAATCAGTACTTTCAGCAAGATCTGTTTTATTGATTATAATAATTGGGGTAATTCCTGCACTTTCGGCAAAAATAAGACAATTATTCAAGAAGTTTAAATTACAATTAGGTTTAACAGCAACAACGATTAGCATTTGATCAATATTACTAGCTATTATCTTACTACGATTATTATCGGTACGATATACTAGATTATCCCGCTTCAAAACCTCTACAATTTGAACCTGCTCACCGTTAATTTCTTTAATACTAACTATGTCACCAACGACATACTCAGTTTTCTTGCTTTTAGTTACTGCCTGATAATTCTTACCGTCAATTTCTACGATAAACTGACGGCCATAGGCTTTTACAACCAAAGCTGATTTTGTCATAACTGTTCTAGATGGGCAATCCTAACACTTGCCGGAGGATGTGAATAATAAAATCTAACGTATAGCGGGTCTGGCGTCAATGTTGAAGCATTATCACGATACATTTTAACTAAGCCACTTATTAAATAACGTTTGTCTGAATAGAGACTAGCGAAACTATCCGCTTCAAACTCATTTTTTCTTGAGAAAAAACTAGACAACGGAGCAAATGGGAATGAAAACAATCCCAGTAAAGCTGAAAATAAAATCAAACCGTTATATGTTGATATAGTTGATACTCCAAGACTAGTATATAAAGCAGGTTTATTGATTAGTAAACTTAAAACATATAGTACAAACAATGTAACTCCAAAAGAAATAATCATTTGTTTTAGAATGTGTTTTTTCTTAAAATGACCAAGCTCATGAGCTAAAACAGCCTCAGTCTCATCATGGTTTAACTGTTTCATCAGCGTATCAAAAAATACGATGCGTTTTGATTTCCCAATACCAGTA
>CAZJFO010000015.1:0-15054 GCA_964545465.1 uncultured Neisseria sp. | reverse complement strand
CATTGCCATGACTACTACGCTTTGAGCCATCCATTACAAATAACCCACGGGATTTAAAGCCACATTTATCAAGTAGTCTATTAATACGATTACGAAGTACTACGTCTTCTAAAGGTTTAAACTTATTGAATAAAGGAGCAATAAAAATCGGATAGATAACTAAAAGGCTTAAATTAAATGCTACTAAAACAACCCATACCCAAAGCCACCAAGTACTACCAAGAACACTCATTAGCCATAAGACCAGATATAGCAAAGGAATACCAATTATAGATGCAATAATGATTCCTTTTAGCAAATCCACTATAAATAGCTTCACTGTAGTTTTATTAAAACCATACTCTTGCTCAATACCAAAAGTCGCATAAAGACTAAATGGCATAGATAAAATAGAGTTTAGTATACTATACACTCCAATAACCAGAACACCTAAAGTCAATGGACTAGTTATCAAATTACTAAAATAATTATTGATTAGTTGAACCCCACCACCAAGAGTAAAAACTAGTAATATGATGCTTGAAAAAATCTCTTCAAAATTATTAAGTCTTAATTTAGATAAGTTATAATGTGCTGCTTTTTGGTGATCATATAATTTAATTTTGGCAGCAAAACTTGTTGGCACTTCATTGATATTGTTTTTTATTACCACCTGCTGTCTGTAGTTTAAATATAACTTAAGTAATAGTACAGCAATAACTAGTATGACAAAATAGATACTTAATGTTGGCATAATTGGTCCTTTTATTTTTTAATAAGTATGTGATTTTACTATATTTCTTGGATAGAGATGGTATAAATGTATTACAATATAGTACTTAAATAAATATAAATGGACTAAAATCTTAATGCTTAGCATCAAAAATCTGCAACTAGCTTATGGTAGCAATGTACTATTAAAAAATGCCAGTGTACAGTTATATAAAGGACAAATCGTCGGTATAACGGGTCAAAATGGAACGGGGAAGACTTCATTATTCAAACTTATTTTAGGTAAACTACAACCTGAGGCTGGGGATTACTCACTAACTAATAATAGCCTAATAGCTTATGTAGAACAAGAAATTCATGGTCAAGATGAGCTGCTAGTTGATTACGTGTTAAGTGTACATCCTTTAGTTATTGAAGACCATAGTGATTTACCCGAGTATTATCAACTGCGCCCAAGAGCTGAAAAACTTCTAATGAATCTAGGATTTGAGCTTGATGAACTATACCTACCCTTGAAACAGTTCTCAGGTGGCTGGCAAATGCGGGTAAATTTAGCAAAAGCATTATTTTTACCATCTGATTTATTATTACTTGATGAGCCCACCAATCACTTAGACATAGAAACCGTCATGTGGTTAGAGGATTGGCTTAAACAGTACCGTGGTTTAGCCCTAATTATTTCTCATGATCGTGAGTTTCTTGATAATGTAACAACCCATACTCTAGCCTTAAGCGCTAAAGATTTAACTCTATACACTGGCAATTATACGACTTTTGAAAAAACCAGAACTCAACAGATAATGGAACAACAACAAATGCAGGCGAAGACCAAAGCTAAGCTTGATCATTTACAAAGTTTTGTGGATAGATTTAGTGCAGGAACTCGTGCCAAACAAGCTCAAAGCCGTGCCAAAATGATAGAAAAACTCCAAGTTGCAGCCATTATGCCAAAAGATGTGGAGTTTAATATTAGATTTCTAGAACCACAATATAATGTTGATAAACTTTTATCAATTCATGAAGCAGATATTGGATATGTAGATAAACCTCTTATCAACCAAGTAAAACTTGACATCTTTCAAGATAGTAAGATCGGCTTACTCGGCAAAAACGGAGTTGGTAAATCTACTTTTATCAAGGCACTTATTGACAAATCAACTCTTTTAAATGGTTATGTGGATGTTAATAGTAAAATCAAAATTGGTTATTTTGCCCAAAATACTGTTGATGCATTGGATAGTAACGATACTCCTTTGAGTTATTTATCAAGACACCATAAAGAAAAAAAAGAGCAAGAATTACGTAGCTTCCTTGGTGGTTATGGATTTATGGGTGATAAAGTAAAAGAGCAAGTAGCTACATTCTCAGGAGGTGAGAAAGCACGTCTTACAATCGCTGGGATTATATTAGATAGACCAAATATATTATTCTTAGATGAACCTACCAATCACTTGGATATGCAAATGCGCGAAGAATTAGCTAATAGTATCCAAGACTTTAATGGTGCTGTTATTATCGTATCTCATGATAAGTTTCTACTTCAAAGTATCGTTGATGAATTTTATTTGATTAACAATAATGAATTAAAACCATTTAATGGTGATTTGGATGACTACCATGAATTTTTACTTGCCAAAGATACTACCCCTTCAATAAAAGCTGTAAAAACCCCACCGGTTAAAGCAATCAGCGTTAATAAAAACCCTATAAAAATAAAAAGTGATATGCTAAAAACTGAAGAGCATATTGCTAGAACTAACAAAAAAATTGCAGAATTTGAGGAGCAAATTAGTGCTTTAGGTAGTTCAAATAACATTCCAGAAAAGCTACTTACTGACTATGAAATGGCAAAAATTAAGTTATCTGAGTTTGAAAGCAAATGGCTCGAATTACAATTACTTCTTGATAGCTAGTTATGAAAACTGCTTATCTTGATGGGCAAATTGCTGAGGATAGAGCTCTTAATTATCTTATACACCAAGGGTTAATTCTAATCCAAAAAAATTTTCATTCCCGTTTTGGCGAAATTGATCTAATTATGATGGAGGGGATAACAACTATATTTGTCGAAGTACGTAAACGTGCCTCAGGGATTGACAATGCTATTGAGAGTGTTACCCCTTCGAAACAAAGACGGCTTATTAAAGCAGCTAACTACTATATGGTTCAAAAGGGTTTTGATATAGCTTGTCGCTTTGATCTAATTGCCATGGATAATACGCCCAAGATTCTATGGCTTAAAAACATAATAAACTAATCCACAGTCTTACTCTAGAATTTTTAGTGCATAGATCCCAAACTCACTACAAACAGCATCATATTTTGGTTTGGGATGACGCTGTAGAAGTAAGAAGCAGTGACAACCACCCAGTAACCATCCCATCGAAGGATGGGATCCATGCTCTCCACCTTGATTCGTCATCCCATCGAAGGATGGGATCCATGCTCCACCCTTGAACCGTCATCCCATCGAAGGATGGGATCCATGCTCTTAATTTTAAACCCACAATTACCAATAGATATACTATAATAACGTGAAAGCAATTTATATTAAGGATACGCTATGAATGTAAAAGAACTGATTAAACAAAATTTTGATGAAAGTATTGCTACTAAACAAAAAGCTGCAGATTTTATTATGCCAAGCATTGAAAAGGCTATAAACATTTTAGCTACAACGTTTAAAGCTGGTAATAAAATTCTAATCTGTGGTAATGGTGGCTCTGCTGCTGATAGTCAACATTTCGCTGCTGAATTCACTGGTCGTTATGAAATGGAACGTCGACCATTACCAGCAATCGCTCTTACTACGGATACCTCAGCTATAACAGCAATTAGTAATGACTACTCTTTTGATGTGATATTTTCTAAGCAAGTTGAAGCCCTAGGATGTGCCGGTGATATTCTTCTGGGGATATCAACTTCTGGTAATTCTAGTAACGTTATAAAAGCAATCGAAATAGCTCATGATAAAGGCATGAAAATTATCACCCTAACTGGTAAAGATGGTGGTAAAATAGCTAATCTACTAAAAGACACTGATGTTAATATCTGTGTACCAGTTAATCGTACTGCTAGAATTCAAGAGGTGCATCTTTTAGTTCTTCACACTATATGTGATGCTATAGATAATGTTTTATTTAAAGGAGTCTAGAAATGCGTAAACACTTTTTACACCATGCCGAAAAAGTATTTAATGTTTTAGTCGTAATAGCATTTATTGCGGGAGCTGTATCTGGAATATTCTCAGGTATAGCAGTTGGGGGCAGTATGGGTATAGTTAATGGTGCGGTTCAAGTTATTTTATCTTGGAGTGGTACTTTAATTATTTCTTTAATAGTATATTCATTACTAGATATACGTCATTCTCTTGAAAAATAAATAATAATGTTTTGCTTAAAATTTATAGGGAAGTATTATTTATGCATAAATTACTTTTAACTTTATTAAGTATCGGAATACTAGTAACTGCTAATGCAAATGAAACTATAACTATAGCTTCCTCATCAGTACCTCATGCTGATATACTTAAATTTATAGCTCCAACATTAAAAAAACAAGGCTATGATCTAAAAATCACTGAATTTTCAGATTATATAACCCCCAATATAGCTGTAGCTGAAAAATCTTTGGACGCTAATTACTTCCAAACCAAGCCATATTTGGCTCAATACAATAAAGACCACGGCACTAATCTTGTTGACTTAGTTGATGTACATTTGGAGCCAATGGGTGCTTATGCGGCTTCCAACGAAGCTAAATTCATTAAAAGCAAAAAAGCTTCTGATTTAATTAAAGGAACTAAAATTGCAATACCAAATGATCCAACTAATGAAGGACGCGCTCTAAATATACTAGAGGCTAACGGAGTAATCAAGGTAAGTGCTAATGTGAGACTTCCTACCAAAAAAGATATTATTGATAATCCATATCAAGTGGAAATAATAGAACTTGACCCGGCAATGTTGCCTAGAGCTCTTAAAGCAGGACAAATAAATATTGCAGTTATTAATTCTAATATAGCTATGCAATCTGGATTAAACCCTGTTAAAGACTCAGTACTAATTGAAAGCACTCGTAGTCCATTTGCAAATTTAATTGCTGTTAGGCCTGATGAAGTAAACGAAGCTAAAATGAAAGCTTTAGTTAAGGTAATCACATCACCTGAAACCAAGAAATTTATCGTTGATAAATATAAAGGAGCAGTCGTTCCAACTTTTTAATCATTTATTGAAGGAAGTTCTATGTCAAATAATGTAAAAGGTAAAGTATCCCTTATTACTGGTGCTGCATCTGGGCTAGGTAAGGGCATTGCAACCAAATTTGCCAGTAATGGTAGCCATGTAGTGGTTGCTGATTTAGATTTGGATATTGCAAAGGCTACAGCTGATGAATTAACTAAAGAATATGGGGTTTCAACACTAGCCGTTCAAATGGATGTATCATCAGAAGAACAAGTACAAGCTGGAGTTGATGCTACCATTGCCAAATTTGGACAAGTTGATGTATTAGTTAGTAATGCGGGTATACAAATTATTGCTCCAATTGTAGAATTTGAATTTGCCAAATGGAAAAAATTACTAGATATCCATCTCAACGGTACTTTTTTAACCACCAAAGCATGTATGCAAAAAATGATTGAGAAAAAAACTGGCGGGCGAATTATTGTAATGGGCTCTATCCATTCAGTTGAAGCATCGGTTAATAAATCAGCATATGTAGCAGCAAAACACGCCCTTCTTGGCTTTGTACGTTCAATTGCTAAAGAAGGTGCACCACATAATATCTCTTCAAACCTAATCGCTCCTGGGTTTGTTCTAACTCCGTTAGTACAAAAACAAATTCCAGAACAAGCTAAAAGCCTTGGAATTAGTGAAGATGAGGTTGTTAAGCATATTATGCTTGGGGATACTGTTGATGGTGAATTTACTACTGTTGATGACATCGCCAATGTAGCACTATTCTTAGCAGGTTTTGAAACTAATGCACTTACTGGACAAACCATTCTAGTAAGCCATGGTATCGGAATGTAATATATATTGCTAATCAAATGAATTATAATAAAGAGTGGGCTATATTTACCCACTCTTTATTTAATTAGCTATTTGGTTGGCTTACACAATATATCCCAGCACGATTATTGCAGTTTAGCATGCTACGATACCACCACGTGTTACTTAGGTGCTCGGGTCTACTTCCAGTATAACCTGCACCACCTGTGTTACTATTAGTTATGATAGTCCAATTAATACAATTTACTCCTACTCCAGTCCATACAGCAGGGTTTTCATCCGGTTTACCTTCCTCATTTACGGAACTTTCTAATGATTCTGCCAAGTATTCACTAGTAGCTGTCGCAACTTTAGTTTTTGCATCATCACGGTAGTATATTTTACCGGGAATTGTTGCAGGATTATCTTGTATCATACCTTTGTATACTTTACGTCTATAACGCTTAGGTAAATCAGGTGAACTCTCACTATTATTAGCATAATCATTACACCATTTATTTACAATATCACTGGCAGATTCACTATCACTGTTCTTTGCAAAATCACCTCTACGTCGATCATTGAATGTATAAAAAATAATATTGGCTGCATTTATTGTAAAATCTACTGAGGTAGTACCTTCTAATTTTGCAGCACTGGTTACTTTTAAAGATACTTGATCTAAACTAGCGTTTTCAGCTATTATCACATTTATGTCACAATCGCCACTAGCACCTATAGTACATTCATTTGATTCATAAATAAGATTCGAATTACTTTCTAGGTGAATAGTTGCTTTTGTATCATCACTACCAGATTCAACTAAGGTAGCATGGATTGTAAAAGACTCACCTGTTTCATATTCACTTAGTGACTCCTTATACCACGCGTGTGAATTGACTTTAATATTAATTGTTGGTTTTAAAAGCACTTCATCCGACTCGATTTTATCATTGCCTGTAGTTACTATATCCGACTCGACTTTATCATTACCTGTACTTACTACACTTGAATTTAGGCTTGAATCTACTGAGTTTTCTCCACCACCACAAGCAAGTAGTATAAAAGAAAGAACCATCATTATTGTAATTTTCAAAATTGTTTTATCCATATTAATTCTCCTAAATAAAAATTAATATTGCTATGACAATATTTGTATAGCAATATTATATATAGTTATTGTAAATTATTATCAATTACCAAAGTACTTAGCGTACCTAATGAAGCGGCACTGTAAAGATCTAACTTTTTGGCAACATCAGGGTAGTTTTTTTTAATTCTGTATACCCCATCGTCAGTAGCCAAATAGACGTTTTTATTTCTATCAATTACTATGTCACTTATATGGTTGATATTTAATGATCTAACATTAAGCTCTACCCACTGATTAGTAAGTGTATTAAACTGATATAAACTACCATTACTAGCACCGGCAAATAAAATGTTTTCTCCATTATTAAATAATGTTTTAATGTAGAGATTGGTACCTTTTGCAAATGGATCAACTCCATTAATATCTATTGATACTAATTTACCATTTTGCCAATGCAATAGCTTACTCCCGCCATCATTAGCATTAAAACTTGATGGTAGAATTTCAGCTGATACATAAGCACTATTATCATGAGCAGTAACTTGTAAATTATTTAAACCTTTAACTACATTGTTATCTGAATTAAATATCCAGTTATTCTTATCATCACGTACCGCAAAATTATTTGCACTATCAGCAAAATAATTAAAGTTAGTTAATTTTGTATCGGTTGATATACTAATTATTGAACCTCTAAAAATACTTTCTACTGTATAGCTATTATCAGCTCTATTAAATGCTAATACTCTTTTTGCACTAGTACCAATAAGTAAGGTATCTGGTTTATTAGTTAACGATAATGTTTGAGCATCTTGAGGCATACTACCATGATTTGGTATTGAACTTTCAAGAGTCAAGTTAATATTTTGATTACTAAAATCATTTTGTTGATATATCCCATTACCTGATATAGCAAATAAACGATGATTTTGACCATCAACCGCTAAAGATCTAATCGATTTAGAAGATACATCTTGAGTAGAGCCTTTACGAACAACCTTACCAGTATAATAACCTGCATATAAACTACCGACATTCACTTTAATATCTGTAAGTTGGCTTGCTTCATAGTCAGTTTTATTCCCAACAGCATCAGTCCAATAATTTTTACCAACAAATTTAATTTTAGTATTACCAACTTGTAACGGCGTCACATTTATCATACACTCCATCTCAGATTGACCATTAAGAGTTTTTTCGCATGTTTGCCTATCGATATTAGTGGCATCAAATTGAGCTATGGCTGTATCATCGATTTGGTATTCTAAATGAACCGTAGCTACGTCTTTAAGATTATTTATCTTAATTATAAACGACTCATTATCATTCTTACTATTAGCTGAAACAGCAATTGCTGTTAGTACATTTGGCTCTCTAGATGAGCCGACTCCAGTTATTTGACCACCAGTATTATATGGCGTAACCTTAATCTCTTTATCATTATTATTTGTAATACTACGCTCATCAATATAACTTACAAATCGTTCCTTACCGACCGCAGACGATTCAACAGCTGTTAGTCTGATATCACATTTTTCCAGATTATTGCCACTAGAGAATCTAAAATAACAATCCTTGCCTAAATTATTACTACCTAAAACTTCAAGACTCAGATCATTAGCCTTATTAAAATCATTGTCATAAGTATCTAGAGTAAGGTTAAAGTCACTAGGGCTGTTAGCAAGATGAGCAACAAGACTAAATGTTTCAGATTTACTTTGCATAATAGTCAATGCTTCATAATTTTCTAGTGTGTTACCATCCTTGTCAACCCAAAACATAGATACTGCTGAACCAGATAATCTTACTTTATTTTGATCAAACCCAAACTTGTCTACTGTCTGTCCTGCATATGCAACTCCTGATGTAGTAATTAACATTAGCATTACTTTTAACATTTTGTTCATTGTTTTCTTTCATAAAATTTAATTAATTATTATTTATTTTTCAATATATTTTAATATATAAAAATTTCACCTCCTTCAAAATTATATATTATTATCAATTGCTATTGTATTAACAGTCAATGCTTGAGCGTTTTTATCTTGACTATAATTGGATATCTTATATGCAGGATTATTAATGTTATCTTTAATATTAAATGGAACTTTCCATACTCCATTTTTTTTATTTGCTAAGTAAATATTGCCATTCATATCAATCGCACTATCGATAATCTCTCCATCTGTTGTTGCAACCAATTGCCACTCAAATGTATCTTTTTCGCGGTTCAAATAATATAATTTACCATCACTAGTACCGGCATATAAACAATCATGATGAAACACTAGCATACTTATATAAGAAGTTTGCGTAAATGGATTATTATTAATTTTAACTTGAGCCATTACATTCTTAATCCAAGCAAATAGCTTGTTACCTCCTGCATCTGTTCCGGCGGCATAAACTGCATTATTATTTGCAGCAACTAACATACTTTCATATTTTTTTAAATCTATAACATTTTTTGTCGCTTCAAATTTATCACTAAAATTATTTTGATATCTGGAATAATAAATACCTAAACTATTTTTACTATCAACAAAATAAGTAATATTATTTTCTTTATCAATAGTAGACCATAGTAATGAAGCGGGCATATTTGCTAACAATGAAACTTTCACATCTGAAGAATTATCTATAATCCTAAATAATTGACCGTCTCTATTACCCACGACAATACGATTAGCTACATCTGTTAAACCAAGAGTCTGCCCATTCTTAGCTGGAATTTCAGAGAGGTTTGTCAAATCAAGCTGTTTAGTAGTAGCACTCTCTTGTTTATACACCTGTTCTGGCGTTAAAACATATAATTTATGTGATGGTTGATCAACAGCAACAGAACATACTGTACTACTTGGATATTCTTGAATAGCATATTCTTTTGAACCTTTACGATAAACTCTAGCACCTGAATAACCCGCGAATAAAGTACCAACGTTTACCTGTATTGGTTTAAGTGAAGTATACTCATTTTGTAAAGTACTTCCTTTAGCTATCCAATAGCTTTTTTTACTTATAAAATTAATTCTGGTTTTACCAACAACATATGGAGTCACCTGAATTAATTTATCACAAACTAATGGTGCATTATCTTTAAATTTAATATCACATGATTGCGTTTTTCTTCCTTCAAAATCAGCAACTGCGACATCTTCTACCTCAAACTCAAGATGAATCTGCTGTAGATCACCTCCACCTTTTACTTGAAGTTTCAGTGCTACATTATCTTGTTTTGGATTATCCGAAACTGCAATTGCTGTTAAAATATTTAACCTATTATTTGGACCAGTACCTTCAATTTCACCACCACCAGCACTTGCAATAATAGATATATCTTTATAGGATGCTGGAAATGCTATACTACTTTCACCTGCATAATAAACCTGCCTAGCTACATCTCCATTGGGAGATCCAAGATCCTTTAATCCAATGCTACAAAGTTTATTTTCAGAACTAAATTTACAACTTGCAGGTGATATTGTGATATCAAGCTTTGACTCAAGAAATTCTGGTTCAATTATTTGTAATTGAGATGTAACAACTGGAGCATTATTACCACCATCAATGCGATAGGCGTATAAATAATAGTTTGCTGATTGATATTCTTGTATACGCAAATTGGTATTATTATCCAAACCTTTTAAATTACTATCTAACCATTGAAGTGACATTTGCCAACCATTATTACGTGATTGCACTTTATTACTAAAGTGCTCCACAGATTGCCCTGCCAATGCAAATTTAGTACATAGTAGGATTACTATAGTCAAATAAAATAATATCCTACACATATTTAAATACTACCTATTATTATCAACAACAATTGCACTTACACCAGACCCATAATTCTTTAATTGATATGCATCTTTGGGATTATTAAATGGAACCTTCCATACCCCTTTATCACTTGATAAATAAATATTACCATTTGTATCTATAGCATTATCTTTTATAATTTCAATATCAGGAATAGTAGCTAATAACCTCCATTCTGGATTTTTACTCTCACGATTAATAAGAAGGTATACCCCACCATCGCTACCAGATGCGTACAAATTACCCTGACGAGTAAAGAATAAAGAAGTTATCTTAATACCAAAAGAACTCTTCTTGAATGGGTTAGTTTTCTCGTCAATAGCTACTTCTTTCATTTCCTTACTACTAAAGCTCCAAATAGATAATTTACTTCCTTTGAATGGTGTAGAATATGAACCCGTCATATAGACCTTACCATTATGAGCTGCTACCTTCATGTCACTAAGTGTGCTAACTGGTGAATAGTGACTAAACTCAGGCTCTTCTAATTCATCTGAATATTTGGAATAAAATATACTAAATCCTCGGTTAGAATCAGCAAAATAAAGTATATTATTAACCGGATCTATAGCTGAGTGTACTATTGAGGCATTGCCACTAGAGAGCTGTTCTATTGAAACCTTTTGATTTTCTTCAATACGAAATAGCTTGTTATCACCGGTACCAATAATTATGTTATTCTTAATGTCTGGTAAATTAAGCGTTTGTGCTGCTGCATCACCTACCTTAGGAGTAGGTATGTCAATAATTTTAGTTAAAGCCAGTTTACCTTCAGTTGCATTCTCTTGTTTATATAAACTCTTTTTAGTCATTACATAAAGCTTATGTTGTGGCTCATCAACCGCTAGCCCTCTAATTAGGCTCCCTTTTAATTCTGTGTCAATATTATCTAAACTAGAACCTTTGCGGTAAACCATAAAATTAGATAATGCCGTGTTATATCCAGCAAATAATGTACCCACATTAATTTTTACTGTTTGAGATGCTATCTCATTTGCAGTAAATGAATGCCAAACTTCACTACTATCTGTCCAGCCGCTTGTGTTTAAAACTTTCATTTGTGTTTTACCAACTTTAGATGGTGTGATATTTATAGTACAAAACCCACTATTTTGTGTTATAGTTGTAATTTCACAAGTTAAAGTATCTGCATTTGCAATGCTAGTATCCATAATTTTAAAATTGAACCTAAGACTTTTAACAAAAGGCTTCGCATCTTCTATTTTAACCTTAAGTAACACACTATCTTGTACTGCATTATCAGAAACTGCTATGGCGGTTATGCTGTTAGGCTGATGGTCTGGACCAGTAATACTAATAAGCCCAGCATCACTAAGCGGCGCAATAGAAAGCTCTTGATTTAAAACATAAAAATCTGCATCTGAATCTTTTGAATATGTATAAACATATCTTGTTCCTTCAGTTGTTGGACTACTTTCATTTGCCTTAAACAATACCTTACAAAACCAACCACTCTCTTCACGTTGAAAATTACAAATCTTACCATCGGGTGACCCAAAATTTATATCATCAACTACATTAGATCTATCATCTTGAATTTTCATACCAGCAGATATTGATTTTACAGAATCAGGTATATCTAAGATATGTAAATAATAATAATTTTCAGCGTTTTGCTGTATGGGTAATGGGGCATAAAGATCTGCGAACTCTCTATTAGAATTTAACCAGTATACCGAATGTAATGCTGATCTTTGTGTAACCCCAAAAAACTTGGCAATATTTTGACCAGCATAGGCTTGGTTAATTGGATTACAAGCTAATACTAAAAAAGTAAAAGCCGAAATAGCTAATTTTTTATTCTTCATATAATTCTTCCTATATTAATTTGCATCACGATTATTATCTATTGCAATTGCCTGCACATTAGACTCATAATTATCCAATCTATATGAATTTGTAGGCTCATCAAATGGTACTTTCCAGACACCATCATCATTGGCTAGATAGATATTACCGTTATTATCAACAGAGCTATCATTAATTCGTTTTTTACTATTAATACTTGCTACATATTTCCATGCCGCATTATTTGCACTAAGTTTCTCTAATTTGTATAAATCACCATGGTTTCCAGCCGCATATAATTGACCTTGACGTGTGAAGAATAATGAATTTATCTTGTTACCACCAATTCTAGGTTTAAACGGATTTGAGTTTTCATCAACTATAACTTCATTCATCTTACCGTTAAATACACCATTACCCCAGACAAATAACTTACTTCCTATCTGTGGCATCTTGACTGAACCTACAGCATATACTTGTCCATGATAAGCGGCAATATTATACTCACCGAGCTCTGGTATTAATTTACTTATTGATAAAACTTTAGAAATTTTACTCGACTCAAAATAGGAATAATACCCAGTTATTCCACCGCCATTATCGGTAAAATACAGAACGTTATCAAATGGGTCAAGTGCTGAATGAATTATCGAATTAGTTAAGTTTGAAATCAATTTTATTGAAACACCACCGTTGCTATCTTCTATTTGATACAACTGTTTTTCACCACTACCAACAAGAATCCGATCAGGAATATCAGTTAGACCCAATGTCTGTCCTTCATTACCTGGAATTTCTGCTAAATATGTTAATTTCAATTGATTATTAATTGCATTTGACTGACGGTATGTATTATTTTTAGTCATTACATATAATTTATGCTGTGGTTCATCAACAGCTAAACCACGAATCAGACTTCCAACAGGCTCATTATCTGGCATCTCTTTTAAAGTTGAACCTTTACGATAAAGACTCCGATTTGGTGACATTTTGGTATTATAACCCGCAAATAAAGTCCCTACATTAACCACCACTGGTTGGTATTCATTTAAATTCAAGTTATGATCATTACCAAGTATATCTTTCCATGAACTACTAGCTAAAAAATGGATTTTGGTTTTACCTACCATTTCTGGTGTTATATTTGTTGTACAAGATCCACTCTGATCAATTAATTTATCAATTGTACAAGTCCCACTCTGAGAGCCATTTATATTTGCTATATTCTTATCTTCAAATTCAAAATTTAGTGTTAAGCTGATTAAATTCGGATTTGCTTTTTCTATTTTAAATACCAGTGGTACATTATCTTGAATTGGATTATCAGATGCTGTTATAGCAGTTAATGTATTTGGCATATGATTTGGACCCACACCAACAATATGACCAATATTACTGGAAGGTATAATATCAAACCCTTGATTTAAAACATAAAAATCTGCACTATCATTTTGTGTTGGATAAGTATAAACATATCTTGCTTCTCTACCCAAAGGACTACTTGGATTTGCCCTAAATGCTACTTTACAAAACCAAGCACTCTCTTCACGATCATAAGTAAACTCACAAATATCTTTAATAGATTGTGTGGCTAAAATTGAACTAACCATAACATCATTGACTTTATTATTAGCACTATCTTTAATTTCAATACCTGCATATACAGAGTTAGCAGAGGTATAAGCTCGTAAATAGTAATAATCTTCAGCATTTTGTTGTATTGATAATGGTATATCAAAATTCAACTCTTGTTTATTCTTATCACACCAGAATAGTTGAGTATTTGCTCGAGATCTTTGTGTAACACCAAAAAACTTTGCAACACTCTGCCCCGCATTTGCTAAATCAACACTTACATAAGCTAATATACCAAAAACTAAAAATTTAGGCACCAGATTTGCCATGGATTTGTTTAGAGGTGATTTTATCAATTTATTTACCTTTTTAATATTATTTTATTTCAATAACAACCATTTTTTATAAGTGAATGATTGATTTGTAATATGATAGAATACAAAGTGAATAAAAACTAAATTATTCACCCTGTATTAAAAAATTTATAACCTATAACGATGGGTTTATTGTTTTGTCCAGTCAACCACCACCCTTATTTGAGCTATATTTGCTGAACCAGGAGTAGCACCATAATAAACCCAGCCATATCCTTTTGCCAATATATCAGTACTTCCTTTATATCTGCCTGGTGGGATATGTGAATTTTTTGTAGAGATTATTTTTATTATAAGAGGGGTTTTCTGAACACCACATCCATACACTGTGTTCATTGCATAGTAGCTACCGTGACATTGATCTTTTATACTACCATCTACAACAAGATCATAAGTTTTATATGTTGCTGTATTAGTTACTTTAACAATAAAACTTTTATTTTTAGCAGCTAGATGATTAATGAAAGAACCATCTAGAAAAAGTGGATTACTTTCTGAGCTAGCATTCATCCATGGAGCAACAACAAAGTACGCTGGCTGCCAATAATTAGAATCCATGGTCGTTGGCACATTAATACCTGCTATATTTACTGTTGGTTCACGCGCATAATTACTACTAGTATACTCTTTATCAGCTTCATTTAAGATCATAGTTTCAAAAAATGGAATTCCAGCATCATTG
>CAZJFO010000014.1:20223-32300 GCA_964545465.1 uncultured Neisseria sp. | reverse complement strand
TCCACTTCCAACATGTGAATTACAAGCTGAAAGAAAAACTAATAATGATAGTATAGCTGTTATTCTTATGGGCATAATTTTATTCCTATTCTTGAATTAATATATCATTTAATCATATATCATGCAATACTTAACACCCTCTAAAATGGTAGGTAAAAATATTGTTACGCTTTTTATTAATGCAGTAATTTTTACTTTTCTAGTATAATTGAGGTATCAGAAACACAATATTTGGATTGTATTCTCGTATAATATATTTCTTAGGTATAATATAAAATAATGCAAACTATTATAAAATTATCACTAAACTTTAAATTAATTATTTTCTTGATTATTCTTGAAGTTTTGACTATCCCAATTGTTGCAATAACAAATAGCACTGTTGTTAAAAATCCAATCTATTTACTCACCATGGGGTTTGGTGCTGGAGTATTTGCACTATTAATAATTTTGAAGTTAATTGAAAACCTAATAAGAAAATATTTCTCAAATGCTTTGGGGATGAAAATTATAAAAGTTAATGGCACTTTATATATAAGTCTACTATCTGGGTTTTTGTTGATGTTTATGTTTTTTATACAAGAAATTGTCACTTACTTCACCAATAATGATTGTATTGTGGGTTTAGTATCTGCATTTTTTAGTGTAGGTATTACTTTGATTATATATAAGTGTGGTTTACATCTATTTAATTATGGAATTAAAATTAAAACATCTGACAATCAAGTACTTAACCTTACTATAAGTAATAGCGACATTATAATAATTACCCTTTTATTCACAGTATATGAAACTATTGCTTCTCCATTATCAATTATATGGTTACCGCATATGAACCACAGATTTATATGGGGAATAGTATCGGGAGTAGCTTCAGGAGTTGGTGGTGGATTACCCTTAATCATAATCAGCTATGTGACTGGCTACAAAATCAAATTAAGACTATATTCTAGCTAATTTAATGTCTTTTAAGCATGATTCAATATCGGGGTAAGTAAATTTGAAATTGTGTTCTTGAAGCTTCATTGGAATTACCTTTTGCCCTGATAGTAAAAGTTCGCAACCCATTTGACCAAATAGCAGCTTAACAGCAAACTTTGGTAAATTAAACCAACAATACCTTTTATATACCCGACTAACTGTATTAATTAGATCTTTATAACTAATAATTTCTGGCGATACCAGATTAACTGCACCAGCAATATCACTATTTTCAATTAAAAAATCAATTGCATTACATAAATCAGTAATACTAATATAACAAAAAGGCCAAGACCCATCACTAATGCCACTACCAACACCTAATTTGAATGGTAGTAATATTTTATCTAATGCACCACCGTACCCAGATAGTACAACCCCAAAACGCATATTAACTACACGCCCAAGATAACCTAATGTGACACTCTCCCATTTTTTAGTTATCTCTTCACTAAAATTAGTATAATGATTATAATCTAGCTTGCTGTACTCACTATATGTTTGATTATCTTGAGGATAAATACCAATAGCACTAGCACAGAGTAAAACAGGTTTACTCTGTAATTGATTAAGAGTAGATACTAAAATTTCAGTCGTTTTAATACGACTATCTAAAATTTCTTGCTTTCGTTTATCACTCCAACGTTTGTCGCCAATATTAGCACCGCTTAGGTGAATTACTGCTATAGCTTTAGATAAAATAAGTGGATTAGCCTTGATATCATCAAAGCTATAATTATGTAGTCTTGAGTTGCTTTTCCGTGAGATTAAAATAAAATCAAATCTATCTTTATAATAGCGCATAAATTGACCAGCAATAAACCCATTAGAACCCGTAATAGCAACAATTGGTTTCATAAACCCACCTATTTAAAATAACTATTGACGTTCAGGACGAAGCTCTCGCACTTTAGCTCCAGCTTGCCACATCTCACTATCATGAATTTCATCTAACTCTTTTTGAAGTTTTTCACGATAATCAGATTCACTGTTTAGCTTAATTGAACGATCAGCCTCTCTACCACTTAGAACACTTTCGTATAATAAATCGAAAACCGGCTCTACGGCTTCTTTAAACTTATTTTTCCAATCAAGAGCTCCACGCTGTGCTGTAGTTGAACAGTTTGCAAACATCCAGTCCATACCATGTTCACCTATTAATGGGATAAGACTTTGAGTTGCTTCTTCTACTGTTTCATTAAATGCTTCTGATGGAGAATGTCCGTGCTTACGAAGTAAATTATATTGAGCTTCCATCAACCCAGCAATAGCACCCATTAAGGCACCACGCTCACCTACTAAATCACTTGTAACTTCACTTTGAAAATCAGTCTTAAATAAAAAACCTGAACCAATGCCTACACCTAGAGCACATACTATATCATATGCATTTCCTGTTGCATCTTGATGTATGGCATAACTTGAGTTAATTCCACGCCCCTCAAGAAAGTTTTGACGAACAGATCGACCAGATCCCTTTGGTGCAACTAAAACAACATTGATATCTTTGGGAGGCACAATTTTAGTTTTATCAGCATAGGCAATTCCAAAACCATGAGAAAAACATAAGGTCTTACCCTTGGTTAAATATTTGGAAATAAATGGCCACACACTAATTTGTGCTGCATCAGATAAGAGATAACATATTATTGTACCTCTTGCCGCTGCCTCTTCAATCTCAAATAGTGTATCACCAGGAATAAACCCGTCTTTTATTGCCTTGTCCCACGAAGCTGAGTTTTTACGTTGACCTATAATTATGTTAAATCCATTATCACGTGAATTAAGTGCCTGGGCTGGACCTTGTACTCCATAACCTATGATAGCTATAGTTTCATTCTTCAAAGTCTCAAGAGCTTTAATTAAAGAAAACTCATCACGAGTTACTACATCTTCATTATACCCACCAAAATTAATTTGAGCCATTTTTACTCACCTTTTTAAATACATTTAAACTTTACTAAAGACTAATCTTAGTACACCAACTACTATACTTATCAACCTGTCCATTTACCGTTGCAAAATATTCTTTTTGTAAGCGACTACTTAATATCCCTAATTTACCATTACCGATAGCTCTTCTATCAATAGAGCGAACCCACGCAACTTGACATCCTGTTCCAGTTAAAAAAACCTCATCAGAAATATATAGCTCACTTCTATCAATAGTTCTCTCAATTACTTTAATTCCCATATCTGTTGCAATTTGGATCACTGTTCTACGAGTAATACCCTCTAAAACATCATCAGTAATAGGTGGAGTTACCAAAACTCCATCGCGAATAATAAATATATTTTCAGCTGAACCTTCACTAACATTACCATTGTCACCTAATAATATAGCCTCATCAAAGCCATTATCACTAGCCTCTTTTCTTGCCAATGCCGAATTCATATATGTACCCGAAAATTTTCCGCGTGATGGAATTGAATTATCGCTAACACGCCTCCATGAAGACACCATTAGATTTAATCCCTTATCTACTGGCAAATACTCCTCCAAAGGAATCATATATAAAGCAAAAGATAACTCGACGCTAGCCAAATTTGGCCCTAAATTAGTATTACCAACATATGCAAAAGGTCTAAAATATGAGTTACAATTTGGAGCATTTTTGATTAGTAATTCTTTATGAATCTCAATTAGCTCATCTAGTGTGTATGGAAATGTACACCCAAGAATTGCAACTGATAATAAAAAACGTTTATAGTGATCACTTAATCTAAATAACGAGATACTATTGTCAGTTTTATTATAGTAACCACGAATACCCCCAAATACTCCAGTACCGTATTGAAGAGCATTAGTCATAATTGATACTTTTGCATCAGCAAGATTCGTTATTTTATTCTCAAAAAATGCATATTGAAAATCTACCATCCTACACCTTTCTAAATTTATTAATTATTTAACTTGTATATGCACCAACAGAAGCACATGCAACTAAGCGTGCATATTTAGCTAAAACACCCCGTTTATATTTAGGCTTGGGACATTTCCAATTAGCCAAACGTTGTTTAATCTCTTCTTCAGAGACCTCAAGATTAAGCATTCTTTTTGTAATATCAATATTTATCATATCGCCTTCACGAACTATTGCTAAAGGACCACCATTATATGCCTCAGGCGATACATGACCTATCATAATTCCATGTGTTCCACCGGAAAATCTCCCGTCTGTAACCAAAGCAACATCTTTACCTAACCCAGCCCCCATTAAGGCAGACGATGGAGATAGCATTTCGCGCATACCAGGACCACCTTTAGGACCTTCAAAGCGTATTACTATTACATCACCTTTATTTATCATACCGTCTAGTATTGCCTTTAGGGCATCTTCTTCACAGTCAAACACCCTGGCAAATCCCCTGTGTTGTAATACCTCTTTACCTGATAGCTTTAAAACAGAACCCTCTGAAGCAAGGTTACCCCTTAGAATTAAAATATGTTTACTTGGAGCGGCAAGTGGCTTATCAAGAGGTAAAATCACATCCTGATTAGGTGGTAAATCTATTACATCTTCAAGATTTTCAGCAACACTCTTCCCAGTTACCGTCAGACAATCACCATGGATTAGTCCATGCTTATATAGGTGCTTCATAACAACAGGAATACCACCAATCTTGGATAAATCATTCATGACATATTTACCAAACGGTTTAAAATCACCTATAAGTGGTACTTTAGCACCAATCCTCTCAAAATCATCAATACTAAGCTCCACTTCTGCCTCATGAGCTAGAGATAGTAAATGTAATACTGCATTGGTTGAACCACCTAAAGCCATAACCACGGTTATAGCATTTTCAAAAGCCTTATGCGTCATAATATCACGAGCACGAATACCTTTTTCTAATAATACTTTAAGTGCTTTTACAGAGTTTATACAATCATCATGCTTTGCCAAAGATATTTTATTATTTTCATCAACTGCAGCGTTACTAGCACTACCTGGCAAACTCATCCCTATTGCCTCTAATGCTGATGCCATAGTATTTGCAGTAAACATTCCACCACAAGCACCATTTCCAGGGCAAGAATGACATTCAATTTCATGCAACTCTTTATCATTCATCTTACCCGCACTATGATTACCGACAGCTTCAAAAGTACTCACAATGGTTAAATCTTTTCCATGCAGTTTACCTGGCAAAATTGAACCACCATATAATGTGATGCCAATACTGTTATTCCGAGCTAATGGAATTAACGATGCTGGTATAGTTTTATCGCAACCTGATAAGGCAATAATTCCGTCTGAAGCATAAGCTTCATGCATAGTTTCAATGCAATCAGCAATTAATTCACGTGACACTAAAGAGTATTTCATACCTTCCATACCATTAGTCTGACCATCAGTTACAACGGGAGTGCCAAACAATACTGACTTACCCAAAGATGCTTTAATTTCAGAACAAACAACATCCCCTAAATCACGAATATGTGAATTACATGGAGTTATATCCGTATAAGGGCAAGCAACAGTAATTAAAGGTTTAGTAAAGTCCTCATCCGTGAACCCAACTGCTCTAAGCATCGCTCGAGCAGGAGCACGTCTAATCCAATCTTCACCTCCAGGGGTTCCTGTTAACATACCACTTCTATGTTTTAATTCTTTATTCATAAATACCTTTCTTAGTTTAAATTATATAACTATATAATAATTCTTTATCTGATAAAACTCTAAAATTGATGCCAGTACTAGTTAAACGTTCCAAAAATGGTGTAAAATCGTTTTTATTAAATAACTCAATTCCAACTAATGCAGCACCAGCTTCGCGGTTGGTTTTTTTCATATACTCAAAGCGTACAATATCATCATTTGGGCCAAGTGCATAATCAACAAACTTACGCAGTTGCCCTGGTTTTTGATTGAACTCGATAATCAAATAGTGCTTACGTCCATTATATACCAAGCTTCGCTCCATTACCTCTGGATAGCGTAAAATATCATTATTCCCACCGCATAATATACAGACAACTGTTTTACCTTTAATCTCATCTGACATCGTATCAAGAGCCGAAACTGGCAATGCTCCAGCAGGTTCCGCAATAATGCCATCATTTTGATAAAGCTCTATCATAGTAGTACATACTTTACCCTCAGGAACCAATACTGTCTTCATTAAATTTCTTTTACATATAGCAAAAGTATTATTGCCAACCTGCTTAACTGCTGCTCCATCAACAAATGTATCAATACTATGTAAAGGTGTAACTTTCCCATTTTTTATTGATTCAGTCATACTAGGAGCACCAAGAGGTTCAACACCAACAATCTCAATTAGCTCATTTTTATGTTTGAAATATGATGACACCCCTGAAGCTAACCCACCACCACCTATTGCAACTACTACAAGATCAATCTTATTTCCAAGTTGCTCGTATACTTCGCGGGCAACAGTTCCTTGACCACACATCACATCATAATCATTAAAAGGATGCACATATGTCGCATTACGAGCTAAACAATACTCTTTAGCAGCATTACTAGCATCATCATATGTATCTCCTATAGTTATTACATCAATATATTTTCCACCAAAACTCCGCACTCGATCAATTTTTTGTATTGGGGTTGATAGTGGCATAAAAATAACACCTTTAAGCTCTAAACTAGCGCAACTATAAGCAACCCCTTGGGCATGATTCCCAGCACTAGCACACACAATACCTTTTTTTCGCTCTTCTTCATTTAAAGAAAATATTCGATTGTATGCCCCACGTACTTTAAAAGATCGACAACGCTGCAAATCTTCTCGTTTAAGATAGATATTTGCCAAGTACTTATTTGATAGGCGTTCCGAGTATTCTAATGGTGTATTAACAACTATATTTTTGAGGTTATTGGCTGCTTGTTCAATATCTTGTAACTCTAAAATCATTAACATTCTACCTTTATACTATAATCGATCATCAATTAGCGATTTTTTTAATCTCTTCATAGGCATTGTATCAATAATTTTAACATCCACTAATTCAATAATTTTACTTAACTGTTTAATCAATAAATCAACTTTTTTATCTGTAGAGTGAATCACTACATTCCAATATGTTAGTTCTTCAGAATGCCTTGAAGCATTAATATGTTCAATATTAATTTTATAACGTGCAAACATCCCCGCAACTCTTTGTAATACACATAAAGTATTTTGAGTAATAATTGATAATACATACATATTTATATCAACAAAATCAGCTGAATCTTTAAAGTTTGTTGTCATATTTTAATTCCCTCTACTTTAAACGAACATCGCCAACACCGGTACCTGAGACGACCATCGGAAATACTTTACCCTGCTTTTCTACCATTACTTCAAGTAAAAAAGAACCCTCAGCATTAAGTAATCTATCTAACGCCCCATCTAAATCAGAGTGTTTTTCAATACGTTGCCCAGGTATAGAATATGCCTCTGCAACCTTAATAAAGTCTGGGTTTACCAAGTTAGTAAATGAGTAGCGTTCTTCAAAAAACATCTCTTGCCACTGTCTCACCATCCCCAAGTGTTCATTATTCAATATTATTATCTTAACGCTTATTTGCTCCTGATTTAAAACAGCAAGTTCCTGAATATTCATCTGAAAGCCACCATCACCAACAATAACTATTACCTCGCGTTTTGGGGCTGCAAATTTGGCACCTATTGCTGCAGGTAACGAATATCCCATAGTCCCCAAACCACCTGAAGTAATATGTGAACGTGGTTGGTTAAATCTATAATAGCGTGCAGCTATCATTTGATGCTGACCTACGTCACTTACAATTACTGCATTACCATCAGTTTTCTTAGAAAGTAAATCAACCACTTCAGCCATTTTTATCATTTGCCCAGTTTGACTAGTAACCTGATAAGCGATTACTTCATCATACTCTTCTTGATAAAAATCACGAAACCTCAAAACCCATGTATCATGGTTATTAGGCAGTATATGTGTATATAATTTGTTCAATACATCTTTAGCATCACCACAAATTGAAACGTCTACTTTTACATTTTTATTTAATTCAGAAATATCAATGTCGATATGAATTACTTTAGCTTGTTTTGCATAGCTAAGTAAATTACCAGTAACTCTGTCATCAAATCTCATTCCAACTGCAATAATCAAGTCTGCTTCATTAGTTAACAAATTAGGGCCATAATTACCATGCATCCCAAGCATACCCACGTATAATTGATGATTCATAGGAAAACATGATAACCCATGTAAAGTACATGCCACAGGAATCCCCGCCTTACTCGCAAAACGCTCTAACTCATATTCTGCATTAGCCTTGGTAACACCATGCCCCGCAAGAATATAGGGTTTTTTGGCATTATTGATAAGCTTAGCTGCATTCTCCAGCTCATTATTTAAAACCTGTGGTTTATTATCTATAAACCCTTCAAGATCTTTTATATCAAACTCCATTTGAGATTGCTGAGCATCTTTAGTAATATCAATCAAAACAGGACCATGACGCCCACTCAGTGCGATATTAAATGCACGAGTTAGAATATATGGTATTTCTTCTGCATTGCTAATTTGATAATTCCATTTAGTAATTGGAGTTGTTATTCCCATAATATCAGCTTCTTGAAATGCATCGGTGCCAATTAAAGAACTATTAACTTGACCCGTAATACACACAATAGGGATTGAATCAAGCATAGCATCAGCAATTCCAGTCACTAGATTCGTGGCTCCAGGGCCAGATGTTGCAATACAAACCCCAACCTTACCACTTAGACGCGCATACCCCTCTGCAGCAATTACAGCACCTTGTTCATGCCTTACTAAAATATGATGCAAATTTTCTTCATTAAATAATGCATCGTAAGTTGGCATTATGGCTCCACCTGGGTAGCCAAATATATGCTTAACACCAAGATGAACTAATGATTTAACTATAGCTTGAGCACCAGTCATATTCATATTTGGAAGCTCCTTTTTGAAATGGCGGAGAAAGAGGGATTCGAACCCTCGGTACGTTACCGTACGCTACCTTTCCAAGGTAGTGCAATCGACCACTCTGCCATCTCTCCGCAGGTGAAGTACTCATTATACTATTTAAAACCCAATTTACTCAACTGTAAATTAAATCCATTAATAGTTTGTTTAAGTTCATTTGCACGTAATGTATCACGCTCAACTAGGTCTTTTGGAGCTCTATCTAGATATGATTTGTTATCTAGCTTTTGCATTATCTTTTCTAGCTCTTTGGTATTTTTCTCAATCTCTTTATTTAAACGTAGCCTCTCAGCATCAATATCAACCTCAACTTTTAGCATCATTTTAATACTCCCAACAATTGCAACTGGAGCCATGCCATTATCATCTAATGTTGGTACAAAATCAATTTCAGCAATTTTTGCTAATGACTTGATATAATGCACAAACTCATCCATAACCAAATCCTCTGGTTTAGATTCAATAATTAAAGGTACTTTTAAGCCTGGGTTTAGATTCATTTCAGCTCTTAAATTTCTGATACTTCCGACAAGCTCCTTCAAAGAGTTAACTGTTGCAATGCTTGTAGCATCTATTGCTGGCAATTCTGAAACCATTGGATATTCTGCAATCATAACCGACTCAGCTGATTTTTTGCCATATACGGTTGCTAGCGATTGCCACAACTCCTCAGTGATAAAAGGCATTAATGGATGAAGTAAACGTAAAATACACTCTAACACTTGTAATAGAGTATTAATTGTACTAGCTCTTAACTTAAAATCATCACTTTGCAAATTTACTTTAGCTAACTCTAAATACCAGTCGCAAAACTCATTCCATACAAATTCATATAATTTTTGAGCTATCATATCAAAGCGATACGTTTTATACCCATAATCAACTTCGGTAATTACACGGCTTAATTCAATTAAAATCCACTCATCAACTACATTTAATTCAAAGCTTTCGCCAATTAGATGAGCATGCTGTTTAGTATTCATTAACATAAAGCGAGTTGCGTTCCATAGTTTATTACAAAAATTACGGGAACCTTCAATTCTCTTAACATCAAACCGTACCTCTCGAGTTTGGGTTGCTAGGGATGCAAAAGTAAACCTTAGGGCATCAGCCCCAAACGGTAAGAATCCATCTGGATAGTCACGAGCTGTTAGTTTACTAATTGTTTCAGATTGTTTTGGATTCATCAGATTAGTAGTGCGTTTTTTTATTAATTCTTCAAGAGTAATTCCATCAACTAAATCTAGCGGATCAATTACATTTCCTTTAGACTTAGACATTTTATTACCATTAGCATCTTGAATTAGACCATGGACATACACCTCTTTAAATGGCACCTCTCCTGTAAATTCGTGGGTAAACATAATCATACGAGCAACCCAGAAGAATATAATATCAAAACCTGTTACAAGTACACTTGATGGCAAAAACGCATTTAACTCTTTAGTCTCATTTGGCCACCCAAGAGTAGTAAAGCTCCATAAAGCAGAACTAAACCACGTATCCAGAACATCATTATCCCTAGTTAGTTTATCAGTCCCAGATAATTTGATAGCTTCCTCAAGAGACTTTGCAACATAGTACTTCCCATTTTCGTCATAATACGCTGGAATCCGATGCCCCCACCATAGCTGCCTTGAAATACACCAATCTTGAATATTATTTAGCCACTGATTATATGTAGTAGTCCAATTATCAGGCACAAATTTTACCTTACCATCTGATACCAATTTAAGGGCATCAGAAGCTAATTTATCCATACTCACATACCACTGATCAGTTAGCATTGGTTCAATAACTTCGTTAGTCCTGTCCCCTCTTGGCACCATTAGTTTATGCGGTTTTACTTCAACTAATAAACCCTCAACATCTAAATCTGCTACTATTTGCTTTCTCGCCTTAAAACGTTCGAGTCCTTGATACTTATTAGGTGCATTAGTATTAATATCCCCCCCAAGAGTTAATATACTAACAACAGGTAGATTATGTCTTTTACCAACTTCATAATCATTAAAATCATGAGCTGGAGTAATCTTCACACAGCCAGTTCCAAACTCCATATCTACATAATCATCAGCAATAATCGGTATTTCTTTATTTGTTAGTGGTAGTAGAAGTGTTTGTCCAATTAGGTGTAAATAACGTTCATCTTTTGGGTTTACTGCTACAGCAACGTCCCCTAGCATCGTTTCTGGACGAGTTGTTGCAACTACAAGTGACTCATTACTATTTTTAACAGGGTATTTGATATACCACATTGAGCCACTTTCTTCAACCGAGATAACTTCCAAATCAGATACGGCTGTCATTAATTTAATGTCCCAATTAACTAAACGTTTGCCACGATATATTAACCCTTTTTGATATAAATTTACAAACACTTCGGTAACTGCTGTAGATAATGCATCATCCATAGTGAACCGTTCACGCGACCAATCACATGAAGCCCCCATACGCCGCATTTGGCGGGTTATGGTTCCACCTGATACCTCCTTCCAGTCCCATACTCGTTTAATAAATTCTTCACGCCCTATAAAATGACGGGATATGTTTTGCCGATCTAACTGACGTTCAACTACAATCTGGGTTGCAATACCAGCATGATCCGTCCCAGGCTGCCATAATGTGTTATAACCTTTCATTCTATGATAGCGAGTTAGCATATCCATTAGGGTATGTTGAAACCCATGCCCCATATGAAGAGTTCCTGTTACATTAGGTGGTGGTAGTTGAATGCAATAATTGGGGCTTCCACGTTTGAAACTGGGTTTAAAATACCCAGATTCCTCCCAAATTGGATACCATTTAGTTTCAATTTCACTTGGATTATATGTTTTTGCTAGTTCCATTACTGTTCCTGTATTTTTGGGGATTAAGTTATTTATTATAATCGACTATTATAACATATTGCCTATATGTGATAAAATCAATCTTGTGCAAACTTATAATTTAAACTAGTAATCTTTGCTACATAAATCACTTGGATAGAAATATGAAACTACAACATATAATTGAACAACATTGGTATTATAAAAACAACCCATTTTTATTTGTATTATTATTACCCTTCACTTTAATTTTTTTTATAATTAATCTTATTCGTTATGTATTTTACAAAACCCATATCCTAAAGAGCTACAAA
>CAZJFO010000014.1:0-20213 GCA_964545465.1 uncultured Neisseria sp. | reverse complement strand
CCGTACCTGTAGTTATAGTAGGTAATATAAGTGTTGGTGGTGCTGGTAAAACTCCACTTACCAAACATTTGGCTTATGAACTAGCAAATCTGGGCATTTCAGTTGGGGTTATTTTACGTGGTTATAAAAGTAAAATCAAAGGCTCAAAGATTGTGGATTCAAAAGATTCTAGTGTTTTAGTTGGAGATGAGGCTCTTATTTATGCCTCTAACAACATTCGTGTTGCAATAGGTCGTAATCGCTATGAAGCTGGAATAACATTACTTAAAGAATTCCCAGATATTCAAATTATTTTATCTGACGATGGAATGCAGCATTATCTACTAGAGCGTGACTATGAAATAGCAGTTATTGACTCTAGTCGCATGCTTGGTAACCGACTTACCCTACCAATGGGACCATTAAGAGAACCGCCCTCAAGGCTTAAAACTGTAGATGCCGTTGTATTTAATGGACAAGCCAATATAAATTTATCATTACCAAATTTGGTAGTCGAACAAACTTTAGTACTAGATAAAATATACAACCCTAAAACTAAAAGCATAATATCCATTGAGGAACTAAACTCAAGAAACATTACCGCCATAGCAGGCATTGGTAACCCAAATAGATTTTTTGACTTTCTAAATAGACTAGGTCTAACATTAAATCATGTTCTAGCATTCCCAGATCATTATTTCTATAAAAAAGATGATATTCCAGTTAATAACGAAATAATATTAGTAACAGAAAAAGATTATGCTAAATTGTCATTATTTGATAGAACTGATATTTGGGTGGTACTTGTTAAAAGCTCCCTTAACACAAGCAAGTTAATTGAGCAAATATCAAATCTAGTCCAAATATGATATAATATTAACTGAAACCTAAATAAATAACAGGATCCGATATGATAGACAATAAATTACTAGCAATACTAGTTTGCCCACTTTGTAAAGCAAAACTCGAAGCAGATAAAGCCAATAACGAACTCATATGTAATAAGTGTAACCTAGCATACCCCATTGATGATGGAATTCCAGTTATGCTGATAGATTCTGCTAGGAGTACAGAAAATGCCCAAAAATAATTTTACTTTGGTCATTCCTGCACGAATGCATTCCACTCGTTTACCACAAAAAATGATGCTAAAAATTGGTGATTTACCAATGATAGTCCAAACTGCAAAACAAGCGATGAAAAGTAATGCATCAAAAGTAATTGTAGCAACTGATCATAAAGACATCATAAAAGCGTGTAGTGAACATGGCATTGATGCGGTTATGACTAAAGTCACACATAATTCGGGAACTGAACGTTTAGTTGAAGTAACTCATTTACTAAATTTGCCTGATGATGAGATTATTGTTAATGTTCAAGGTGATGAACCACTTATAAATCCATTATTAATTAACCAATTAGCTGATTTTATTCGCGATAAAAAGACTCCGACTGCAACTATTGCCCACCCTATAACTCTTGAAGATGCAATTTTTAACCCTAATATAGTGAAAGTTGTACTTGATAAAGATAATAATGCTCTTTATTTTTCGCGTGCTTCCATACCATTTTACCGTGATGGCTATACTAATCGCCAAGAATTTAAGCCACCTCAAACTCTTGGTGTACTTAGGCATATAGGGATATATGCTTATAATGGTGAATTTCTAAAACAATATCATCAATTGGCAAACTGTCCTCTTGAGAATGTTGAATGTTTAGAGCAGCTACGAGTTTTATATAACGGGTATAAAATAGCTGTAATGACTAGTGATACAACCCCTCACCCTGGAGTTGATACCTTGGAAGACTTGGAGCGTATCAGAGAGATAACACGGTAATTAACCTCCCCATACAAGAAACAGACAAACGAGGCCTAACATTGGCTATAATCCATAACAAAACAGCAATAATACTCATCATCCCAGTGCAAGGATGTGAACAATACTCTTAATTGCTTTTAGAGGGTGACACTATAAAATGGAAAAATATAATATAAGTAATGAGTTAAAAGTAATTAGCATCTCAGGAATTGATAGTCAAAAATTCCTACAAGGACAATTAACCAACGACATTAATGAGCTAGATAATAAGTCATTTCAATTTTCTGCTCATCTAAATAATAAAGGACGGATGTTGGCTAGTTTTATTATTACTAAAACAGCTCCAGAAACCTACTACTTATTCACAAGTAGTGAGATAGTTGATAAAATAATACCACGCCTAAAAATGTTTATTCTTCGTTCTAAAGTAGTTATAGAAGCCATAAATTCACAAGTTATTTTCTCTGATAATAAACTAGACAATGAATTATCTCTTGAAATTTTTCCGCAATATTTTATTTCTATAGCCAACTTTGATGCTCCACAAAACAATCAGCTATGGAAAAAAACATTAATTCATAACGGAATTCCTTTAATATATCCAAGTACTCAGGAAGAGTTTACCCCACAGCAGGTTAATTATGATTTATTTAATGGGGTAAATTTCAAAAAAGGCTGTTATACCGGTCAAGAGATTGTAGCTCGTACTCACTATCTAGGTAAAGTAAAAAGAAGAATGTACCGTTTTATTTGTGATAATGAACCCTCAATAGGTCAAAAGGTGGTGAGCCCACTACTTGACAATCAAGAAATTGGAGTTATTGTTGAAACCTCTAAGCGTGAGCATGACTATTTTGGGCTAGTATCATTACAAATAGACTGTGTTGATAGTGCATTTCTTGATCTAGATAATAAAATCCAACTTTTAACTCAATCTATTGAATACTAACAATCATGGCTAAATTATATTTTCGATATTCAGCAATGGATGCTGGAAAAACCCTAGACCTCATAAAGGTTGCCTATAATTACAAAGATCGCGGTCAAGAGGTTCTGATTTTTACCTCTTCTATTGATAAACGAGCTGGGATGAATAATATTAAATCTCGCATTGGGCTTAATTGTGATGCTTTTTCTACACGTACAGATGATAATTTATTTGATTTAATTAAAGAAAAATTAAGTGAAACTAAAATAGCTTGTATTTTAATTGATGAAATTCATTTTTTTAGTGTGGAACAAATCGATCAGTTATCTGACGTTGTTGACTATCTCAAAGTCCCGGTAATATGCTACGGTCTTAGAAGTGACTACCGCGGCGAACCATTTGCATCAAGTGCAAAACTACTAGCAATAGCTGACACTTTGGAAGAACTAAAAACCATCTGCCATTGTGGACAGAAAGCAACTTATAATATGCTAATAAAAAACGGCATCGCTGTCAAAGAAGGAGATAGCGTAGTAGTAGATGACGACTCTCTAAAAGCAATTGATACTCGCTATACCTCAGTATGTCGCCTCCACTGGAAACTCGGATCTATAAACAGAAAACTTAGAGAATAAAATGGGCTTGGTTTTTTAATACTAGTAACTGCTTTTACTGGAGGAGCTTTAACTATAATTTATATCGTAGCTTCGTAAAGAACTTAAGATCATGCCCTAAATCATATTTTTCGTGTGACTTGCTATTATATATTCTTCATTAGTTGGAATAACCCCAACAACTACAGTGCTGTCCGAACTGCTTATAATCACAGTATTTTGCTGATTTTTATTATCATCCAATTTAATGCCCCAGAATTTGAGATAATTACAGATTTTTTGACGAATAAGTGGCATATGTTCCCCAATCCCCGCGGTAAAGACTAGAGCATCACAACCACCGAGACTAACACTTAAGTGCCCAACTTCAGAAGCTGCTTTATAGCAGAACAACTCAACAGCTTCAATTGCTTTTGGGGCATTGCTTGCTACTAGCTGTCTCATATCACTACTAATCCCACCTGACACTCCAAGTAAACCTGACTCTTGATATAGCATACGTAGCACCCTATCAGGCGTATAGCTTTTATCTTGTATTAGATACAAGACTACACCTGGATCAAGGCTACCAGAGCGACTACTCATCATTAGTCCATCTAACGTAGTAAAACCCATTGAACTAGCAACACTCTTACAATTTTCCATAGCACACATACTAGCACCGCTACCGAGATGTCCTACAATTACTTTTCTGCATCCAATATCTCCAAGGTGCTTCGGAAGTACCGATGCGATATACTCATATGATAAGCCATGAAATCCATAACGAATAACTCCCTCGTCTATTAATGCTCTTGGAACAGCAAATAGCTTTGCTAAATGATTTCCTGTCGTATGAAAGCTCGTATCAAAACAGGCACATTGGACTAAATCAGGATAAATGCCTGTAATTATTTTGATAGCTTCTAGATTATGACCTTGATGTAACGGTGCTAATGGAATTAATTCTGCAATTTTATTAATTACTTCTTTATTAATGATAGTTGGCTCTTTGAAATATAGACCACCATGAACTACTCTATGACCAACTTTAATTAAAACTGTAAGATCACTTATCCAATTCATTATAGCTTGAAATAATAAAATATAATCGTTACTCCTAATTACTTGGTTATGAACCTCAACATGTTTGGTATTATATATTGATAATATTGACTTATTAGAAGTAATATCTACACTACCATAATACATAACAGCTAAATCATAATCATGAAATAAAGAAAATTTTATGCTAGAAGAGCCAGCATTTATAATTAAAATAGAAGTTTTCATTTTAAATGATTTCTACGTGAATATACTAAGGCTAAAAGACTTGAATATTTGCGCGACTCTAAATCACTTCCACGGCTAGTTAAAATAATTGGGACTTTTGCTCCAATGACAACCCCTGCAGCTTCCATTTTTGACATATATGTCATTTGTTTATATAATAAATTCCCCGACTCAATATCAGGCACAATGATTATATCAGCATTTCCCGCAACATTTGAGGTTATACCTTTCACTTTTACAGCTTCTGGAGAAATTGCATTATCGAAACCTAATGGACCATCAAGAATCCCACCTGTAATCTGCCCCCGATCTGCCATTTTACATAATACTGCGGCATCTAATGTTGATGGCATTTTCTCATTGATTGTTTCAACTGCTGACACTATTGCTACTTTTGGATTACCCATATCAAGGGTATTAAATAAGTCAATCGCATTTTGAACTATATCAATTTTTTCATCTAAAGTTGGAAACAAATTAAGTACAGCATCACTTAAAAACAATGGCTTAGAATAGTTGTCTAATTCAATAGCAAGTATATGACTCATACGCCTATTGGTGCGTAAGCCAGTTTGTTTATTAACAACTGCTGCCATTAGTTCATCGGTGTGAAGCTTACCTTTCATAAGAGCTTCTACCTTACCATTTCTGGCTAGTGCTACAGCAACATCTACGGACTCGTGACTATGCATAGTATTGATAATCTTATAACCTGAAATATCTACATTTGCAGATTTTGCAGCATCAATAATCTTTTGCTCTGGCCCAACTAGTATTGGAGTAATAATTCCATCCTTAGCCGATTCAAATGCACCTGCAATCGATAGCTCATCAACTGGATGCACAACAGCAGTTATTAATGGCTCCATACCTTTTTTTAGTAAGTATAACTTTTTCAATAGCAGATTATTTTTATGACCTCCAATAGTTACATCTGGCATAACTATTCTTTCACGTTTGATTTTAACACTTGGTGCAATTACATTAGCAACACCACTAATTGCAATTTTATTATCTTGAGTTACACATTTACAATCAAATTCTATTATCTTTTTATCTTCACGTTTATTAATCACAGTAACACTAACATCAACTACATCACCTAATCTAATTGGATTAGAGAACTTGAGCGTTTGCCCCAAATATATCGTACCTGCTCCTGGTAATGTTGTACCTAGCAATGTAGATATAAGCGAAGCTGCCCACATACCATGTGCAATAACACCATGAAACATATCATCTTTAGCAAACTCGATATCTACATGTGCTGGGTTTACATCTCCCGACATAATTGCAAATAACTCAATATCTTTTATTGTGAGTGTATGCTCTAATGAAGCACTATCACCAACATTAATTTCCGAAAAAATCTTGTTTTCTATATAATACATCTTAACTAACCTCTTTGAACCATTATAACATAAAACATCTATACACTAAACATATTTATTACACATATTTATTAATTGACGAAGGGTGTATCTCACCCTTGAATCTAAGTTATACGTCGCAAAAAACTTAACAAAGAAAAAGCGGAATGAGTATATAATACACTCTTGTGGGTTAACTTACCCAGCTATGAATAAAAAAGTGAACTAAAGCTTACAATTAATGTTGACAAGTAATAGGCATTGAGGAGTTTAGCAAAAATCAGATGAGTCAACATTTATGAAAGATTATTATGGTTAAAAACAAGCTCTCTACTTGGCAACTAGTTCTAATTTCGACAGGCGGTATGTTTGGTGCAGGATGGCTATTTTCTCCATATTATGGTTTTCAAATGGCAGGGGTTGGGGTTTTATTTTCTTGGGTTATTATAGCTTGCATTACCATAATTATTGGTTTAGCTTATATAGAAGTTTCTACATTACTACCTGTTGTTGGTGGTGTAAGTAGATTTGTAGCTGTTACTCATAATCGGAATCTAGCATTTATTTTCCTAAGTTTCACTTGGCTTAGCTATGTAGTATACCTGCCACTTGAAGCTCAATCAACAATACAGTACATCGGGTTTTGGTGGAGCAGTTTAGTACATCAAACACCACATGGTATTGAGTTATCGAGATTAGGGTTTGCTTTTGCTATTATTATTATACTTGGACTAACTTGGTTTAACACATTTTTTATAACTAATGTTGCAAAATTAAACTCATGGATTAGTATTGGTAAATTAATAATACCTGTTTGTGTAGTTATTGTAATGATTTCATATTTTGGTAAATGGCAAAATGTTTTAGATAATTTACATTCTACACCAATATCTTTTGAACATATTTTATTGGCAATTACGACTAGTGGATTGGCTTTTGGATTTACAGGATTTCAAAATGCTTTAATTTTAGCTAATTATGCTAAAAATTATAAAAAAGCGATTCCTTATTCAGTATTTTCGGCTGTAATTTTTGGTGGTCTTATTTATTTTTGTCTATCACTAGCTTTTATTGCGTGTTTACCAGCAGGTCACCATCTTGGGGCAAACGCTGTAGCACCATTACTTGGTCTAGTTGTGTTATTTAATGCTCACATCCTATTTACAATATTATTTTTAGATGCAATTAGTGCCCCACTTGGAACGGCAAATGTATACACTGCAGTTACAGCTCGAGTTTTATATAGTTTAGGAACCGACTTTTTCCCTAAGAGTTTTTTAACCAAACTAAATAAATTTAAAACTCCATATTGGGCTTTATGGCTAAATGGGTTTATTGGTATTTGTTTCTTACTACCTTTTCCTACTTGGAAAGAACTAGTTGACTTTTTATCTTCTATTGTAGTTTTCTCATATTTAGCAGCCCCTATAGCTCTAATAATCCTAAGAAAAGCACTACCAGAATCGACCGATCGTGCGTTTAAAGTAAAGTCTCATAAATTAGTGGCTTATCTTGGCTTTGCCTGTTGCAGCTTATTAATCTACTGGTCTGGAGAAATTCCAGCATCGACTTATAGAACCCCCAAGCATCTATAAGTCGGGGTAGCTCACGAGCTTATGAAAACACATATCGTTAAGCAAATAAATATAGTGATCCGGTAACTATAATTACTTTTTTACCCATTAGTTTGGCTTTAGCTATAGCATCTATTGGTTTATCAATACATAGTTCACTAGAAAAAATCCCAGCTCCAATATTAGCTATCTCAGAAGCCTTCATACCACGTGGATTATTATCAATACTTGTATATATTACACTAATAGCTAATTTACCAAAATACTTAAGCATTGCTGCTATATCTTTATCACGGAGTATTGACGTTACAATCACTACATCATTAGGGTTATAAATTCCTATCAGAGAATCGTGTAAACTCTTAGCACCAGCAGCATTATGGGTAGCATCAACAATCACTAGTGGATCTTTTCTTAATACCATCAAGCGATATTGCCAAATAGTGTTTTCGGCTGCATATTTTATATGCTTGTCAGCTATCCTCATATCTTTAAATACAGCATAAGCACATAAAAAATTATATGCTTGAAATTTACCAAACAAACTAAGGCTATATAATTTATCATCAACATTCAGAAGGGTTCTAAAGTTTTCTACGTCTAAATCAATCCTAAATTTATATTGACTTAACACATTTATATAATTTGTAGTCTTATTTGAGATTACCTCAACAACCTCTACCTTATTATCAGCAAAAATAGTTAATCCTGATTTAATAATCCCCGATTTTTCAGTGGCTATTTCAGATATGCTATTTCCAAGCCACTTACAATGCTCTAACTCAACATTGGTTATAATCGAATATTTAGAGTTTACCACATTCGTTGCATCGTTTAGCCCCCCCATTCCTACCTCAAGAATAAGCCAATCAATACCCTCAAATGCAAAATACTCAAACATTATTGTAGTTAAAAATTCAAAGGGTGACAATTCGATATTATGAACAGTTATTAGCTCTTTGATTTTGAAATAGCAAGACTCCAACGCTATATCACTAATTTCTTTATGATTAATAGTAATACATTCATTTATTTTACTTATATGGGGGCTTGTGAATTTACCAACTTTATATCCGCCATGTACAAGAGCTGATTCCAAAAAAGCAGCTGTTGACCCCTTACCATTGGTACCTGTAATATGAATTACCTGATATTTATGCTGTGGATTACCTAAAACATCAAGGATTTTATGCATACGTGCTAACCCAGGAATAATGTTAGTATTACCTAGGTTTATAAGATCATTACTTCAAGATCTAATATCTAATTCAAGTAAACCGTCTTTTGCAGTATCTTGATTGATAAGCTCGTATAACCTATGCCCAGTAACATTAACAACACCATTTGGTGCATCAACCCCTGCATTCTTAGCTACATCATGTCCATTAAGTTTAAGATTTATGACAATAGGAATGTTACTAGAATTTCCTAGAACTAAATAAACGTGTTTGGCATTAAAGTTTATAACCAAATGACTATTATTACCTTTAGTAATAATCCTTTGGTTTTCAACTAACCATTTACCAGATAGACTCCATTTATTTAAAGGTATATTATTTGATAGTGTATAATCTTGCATCTCATCTTGCTTAAAACCTCCATCAAAGCTATCAGCTCTATCAAAACCTAAATAAGTCTCTGGGGTTTGGTTCAAATTATAATTAATCCTAGCCTTAGTATCACTAGTATCTTTATCCAACCCCAAAAGAGCCCTAATGTTATTCTCAGTCTCCTTATATCTGCCTTCACCAAAATTATTATATACTACGTTACCATCTTTATCAATTAGATAATGCGCTGGCCAATATTTATTGTTATAATTAGTCCAAGTATCTAGGTTATTATCTAATGCTACTGGATACTTGATTCCATCTTTGGCTATTGCCTGAAGCACATTATTTTTATTTTTTTCAAATTCAAACTCTGGAGCATGAACTCCTACAATAACCAGCCCCTTATCATGATATTTATTGTACCAATCATTCAAATAAGGTTGGGTACGAATACAATTGATACATGAATATGTCCAGAAATCAACTAACACAACCTTACCTTTTAGCATTTCAGGAGTGAGAGGGTTGTTATTTGGTGTATTAAGCCATAGATTAGAAATAGCAAACTGTGGCATTGGGTATGGGTTGGATAGTGCATTTTCCAATTCACCACTGCCCTTAATACTACTTGCTATAAAAGTATTATTTTGAGTAGTTGGCAGGGGCGAAATATTTTGCAAGTTAAAGCCAGATGCGATAAAAACTACAGCACCTAGTACCAACACACCCAGTATTTTACGAACTAAACTGGCATTAGTACTCAAAAATGAAAGTTTTGCTATTAGCCGCCTACCGGTTAATGAAATTATCAACATTGGAATCCCGGCACCAATAGCAAAAGCAAGTATTAGACATATAGCACCAAAATCATTTTGTTCCCTGATTATCTGAACAAGTGCTACAGCAAGTATTGGACCGGCACATGGAGTCCATACTAATCCAATTAGAACACCAATAAGCATTCCACTACAAAACCCATCTTTGGCATTAGCTGATAGAGTTGTACCTGAGATTGCAAAACTTTGAGTAAGATTACCGAATTTTTCTTGCAGTTTTTCTGATAATAGCATTATTCCAAAAATAGCTAAAAGCACTAATGATCCATATTTGATATAATCAAGATTAATATGTAAAACCAAAACTAACTGACGGGACAATAAGGCAAACAAGCTAAATGCTATTACAAAGCCACTAATTATCCCAAAAGGTCTTCGCCGCCCACCCGCAACTGAAGTTGATAGAATCAATGGTAAGACAGGTAGAATACACGGGGATGCAATTAATACTAACCCTTCAAGAAACGATAACCCTATTTCAATTAGATGCATAATTATTCTCCTATTAATTTTAGAATATACTATTTAAATGTCACACGTCATGCACTTGCTCTGTCATTCCAAACATAAACCTGTTGCTGCTTCAATATGAGTTTGGAATCCATGACTTCATACCCGTAATAGCTACCTGACTATTTCAACCAGTTAGATAATTTCTCTCTATCTGTTATCTGTAAAAATCTAATATCAAAATTAGGCTCTATAAGTTTAAAGTTTATACTAAGTAGCTTTTCTTGTCGAAACAAAGTTAAACTAATTTCACTATCCACGACATATAAGGCAATTTGCTTATCAAAATCAGTTAGTTTTATATTATCAATCGCTATTATAATATCATTCGCAGCAAGCCCAGCATTCCACGCTAATGTATTATCATATACGTTAGTAATTCTATAACCAAAGGAATCTTTTACTAATTTACATCCAAGGTCAAATTTTTTATCTAAAGGTAACGCACTAGTATCTCTAACATCCCCAATATCACTTTGCCTTTGATTAGGAACCGTAGTTAGCATTACTCCAAACTTGGCAAGAAGCTCATAAAGTGGCAATTCTTCACAAGTATCAATAAACTGACAAATTTCAGCATTCAAATCTAGCCCCGTGTATTGTTTAATTAATTCTGGTAGCTGATCTTCTAAAACCCCCAAACCGTCATATTGCCATTTATTATAAAGTCCTAAAATTACATCATCAAGTGATTTTGACTTTGTACGATCGCGAATCAATAAATCAAGACATAATCCAACTAATGCACCTTTAACATAGTAACTAACTATTGTATTTGGACTATTCTCATCTTGGCGATAATACTTAGTCCATGCTACCATACTACTATTAGTAAGAGTTTGTATTTTATTACCGTTATATTTATATACATTATTGATATTATCAGTAATCAATTTTAAATAATGCTTATCATCTATAAGACCACTTTTTCTTAAGATTAAATCATCATAATACGAAGTTATACCCTCAAACCACCAGAGTAATTTTGTGTAATTTTCATTATCTAATTTATATGGATTAAATACCTGCGGCTTAATTCGTTTGACATTCCAGGTATGGAAAAACTCATGGCTTATCAATCCTAAGAGCTTAAGATAATCATCTCCAATATTGTTTTGACCACTAACTGGTAATGAATAATATGGTGCCATTAATAAGGTAGAGTTTCGATGTTCCAAACCTGTATAAACCTCACTACCGAGATAGAGAATAAAAGTATAGTTTTTAAATGGCGGAGTTCCCCCAAATAAATCAATCTCGGTTTGACAGATTGCTGTTACATCAGAAATAAAACGTTTCTCATCGAAGCTTTGAATTACCGTACCACTAAGCACAAAATAAAGTGGCACACCTTTGATAATAAACTCAAGACGTTTAAACACTCCAAGCTCAAATGGGCAATCAATCAACATATCGTAATTATCAGCACTATATTGATTATCAGTAATTTTATCAAGACCTGTAGCTATTTGCCAATTTTCTAGAAGTTCATTAATAGTAATAGAGTGTTGTAAATTTTCTTTACCATCAACATATAAGCATAAGCTAGTATTGTTAAAATATCCACGCGTAAAATCAAGAAATGCACTACGTATACCAAACTCATAAGCATAGACATTATAAACAATATTTACGTCACTATTTGGAATTAGATTGGAAATTTCCCAAGTGTTTTTGTCAAGTTGCACTAATTGATGTGATACTTGAACTGTATTAATACTAACTATATTCTTACTAAATTCCCGCACCATATAACTACCAGGAATCCATACTGGCAATTTTAAAACATGAGATTCAGAGGTTGCAACAAAGCTTAATTTCACATTATAAATATGTGAATTAATATTTGGAATAATAGTATATTTAATCATTATTTACTTTGCTTTTCCATAAATAATGTTAGTTCACCTACATCAAGACCATATTTATGAAAATAGTTACGATTAACTAGTTTTCCATCATTCATTAAGAACATCCAATCATCGAAGTCTATCTTATACGTAGTACTATCATCGACCTTTACATTCATAGTATACTTCCAATTCATTGCATTTCCAGCAACCTTAATTATAGCTTTACCAATCACATCAGGAGTAGTAGCCTCATAGTAGCCATCATTAATCTTGGTAAACTTCCAAATCCTTTTATCTACTTTACCATTGTTATAGACAATCTTCTCGTTAAATGTACCAATATTGCCATTCCAACTAGCATTACCACTAAAATCAAAACGTTTAGTAACATTATGGTTTCGATCTTGAACAATACCATAGCCCTTAATCTTTCCATTAAGATAAGTTTGTAAATCAAGTTTGGGGCTCTCGTTTTTGTATTGGTTTATATCCATACCGGAACAAGCAAATAAAAAGAATGCTAATATAGTAATAAAAATAAAACGTAACATAATACACCTCAAAAAAAGATAATACCTATTTTATCATAGATAGAAGTCACAATCTTCAAATAATCTAGGTGGGATTTTTAATAATTATTTCTGTGAAGTGATTAAAGTTGGTATTGACAACGGGGCTCATCATAGGATGACGCAACATAAAGTTTAGGCATGGGTTATTTCCATCTGTACAACATTAATATTACCAGCATCAAATCCTGCACTACAAATTGCTAGGTAAAATCTCCACAAGCGAATAAACCCATCATCAAAGCCTAATGATTTTACATCTGCATATGCATTATCAAATGCTTTTAGCCAATGACGAAGCGTTAAAGCATAATCCTTCCCAAAATGATAAACATCCTTACATATCAAGCCTGTATTTTTAAACTGCCGATTTAATTCCCGTTCACTAGGCAGCATCCCGCCTGGGAATATAAAGGTGCGGATCATATCAGCGTTTTTGGTATACTGCTTGAACATATCATCAGCTATTGTTATAGTTTGTAGTAAAATCTTGCCACCTGGTTTTAATAGCTCTTTTAACTTATTAAAATACACAGGCCAGAACTTCTGCCCCACTGCCTCTAGCATCTCAATAGATACTATGTAATCATACTTACCTTGTTGTTTACGATAATCCTCAATAGCTATTTGTGCCTTCGCCTTTGGTAAGCGATTTTTGGCATAATTTGCCTGTTCATTAGATAAGGTAATGCATTTAACACTATGCCCTTTATCAACTGCACGTTCAGCAAACCCTCCCCATCCACACCCAATCTCCAAAATATCAGCATTCTGGATTGTAAATTTAGAAATCAGCCTATCATATTTTTGATGCTGAGCTTCAGTCAGGCACTGCTCTGGATAGGTAAACATCGCTGAGGAATAAGTCATACTAGGATCAAGCCATAGCTTATAAAAATCATTACCCAAATCATAATGAGCCTGAATATTTCTTTTGCTGCCTTTTAGATTATTACGTTTAGTTAAATAAAGTATTTTTGATAACTGCTTAAAAATCAATCCACCATTACCATGCTGCCTAAATAATTCATCATTTTGTAGAACAAAACTGATTAATTTCTCTACATCAGTAGAAGACCAATATCCATCACGATAATCTTCTGCCAGACCAACATCACCCTTTACTGCAAGATTAGCTACAACTCTTAAATCAAATAATTTCATATCTGCATCTAACCCTAGCTCTTTACCTTTAAAACAAAATACTTCACCATCAGGTAATCCAATAGTAATACTTCCATATACAGTCTTAGTAAATGATTTTAAAAAACGTTTTTTTATCAATCGTTCAAACATTTCACACCTATACTTAAAAAAACTTAACGTTTATTGTAGGGAACATATGGGATTTTCTTAAGCCATATCTTTAGAGCTTCAAAGTAAATCCCACAAACTATCTTAACTCCAGTAACTGGAGCAGATAATATTTTACTACTTATTGATACGTCAGATAATAAATTCAAACCACCACTATAACCCGCACTAAACACCTTTAGCCCATCTTGATAGGTATCAATAGTAAACTTGATTTGTTCTTGCTGTAAATCAAAGTGCCAGTTATAATCTTGATTTAGACCAAAAAATGGGGATACGTGAAAGTTTTTATTAGTGATAATTTTTGGCTTAGAGATATCCAGCAAATAATAGTGGCGCTCATTCCAAGGAGTATTAGATACTTCTGCCATTATGAAATTACAAGCACTACCTTCATAACAAAAATATAAATTTAAAGGACTAAAATATACACCAAAATTACTTAATTGCCCAAGTAAATAAAACTCTTCATCACCTTTAAGATCTACCCCAAGATTTATAAACTGCTCTTTAATTTTAGTATTTAGTTCTCCACTAAAATCACGAAGATAGTTTTGAGGTTTAAAACGATATATAGCTTTTTTTGCCATATTAAATAACCTAGAACTAGTATTTAGTGTATCTAGTTCTTGTAGATTAATAAGCCAACTATTTAATTTATAACTAAACTCATGTACTTTAGGGGTATAACGTTTATGCCAAACACTGCCAATACATAAAGAATGTTTATACACTATTTATCCTATTTGATACTCTAATGGCACTAGTAACTCCATCTTCATGAAACCCATTTGCCCAGTATGCCCCACAAAAATGCGTTCTATTAACCCCAGAAACCTCACTAAAGCGTTGTTGGGCTACTACAGCAGCTCCAGAATAAACTGGATGTGAATAGTTAAAACTAGCTAAAATCTTATCTGGACTAATCAGATTAGTCGAGTTTAAAGTTACGCAATATGTTTGCGAACAGTTTAGACCTTGAAGGATATTCATGTCATAAGTAAGCGTTGGCATATTTTGACTAGAATTAGTCATCAGATAATTCCAACTAGCGTAAGCCAAAGGTCGTTTTGGTAATAAACTTACGTCAGTATGTAGCACTACTTCATTGTTAGAATATTTAATTGCACCTAAGATTTCTTTTTCTTTATCATTTGGATCCGCAAGTAGTTCTAGTGCTTCATCTGAATGACACGCAAATATAACCTCATCAAAACACCTAATACTACCATCATGAAGCTCTATTTCTACTACAGAATCTAAGCGTTTAACTTTGGCTACTGGAGTATTAAGTAAAATTTTGTCTTTAAATGAAGCGGTTAACTTTGGGATATAATTTCTTGAACCACCACTAATAGTATACCACTGTGGACGATTATTAATATCCAAAAGCCCATGATTATGAAAGAATTTCACAAAGAACTCTAGCGGAAAATCAAGCATTTCATTAAGCCCCATTGACCAAATGGCTGAGCCCATAGGTAATATATAGCCATCACAAAACCATTTGCTAAATTTTTTAGCCTTTAGAAATTGAGATAAAGTAAGACTCTTATCATAATCTCCTGATTTACAAAGTTTATTAAAACGTAAAATATCTAAAATTAATGCATAGAATTTAGGACGGAAGAAATTTTTGCGATCAGCAAATAAGGTATTTAAGTTATTACCATTATATTCCAAATTCCATTTATCATTTCTAACTGCAAAACTCATCTCAGTTGGTCGATATTGAACCCCTAGAGTATCCATTAACCCTTTAAAGTTAGGATAGGTCCTATCATTAAACACTATAAACCCCGTGTCAATAGCTTGATTATCAACATCAACAGTATGGGTATGCCCTCCAATATAATTATCTCGCTCAAATATTTGTATATCGTGCTTCCCATTGAGATAATATGCTGCTGTAAGCCCTGAAATCCCGCTACCTATAATTGCTATTTTCATTTTTTAAACTTTTGCCCCAAAACACGCCACCAAGACCTTGGTAATAAACTTAGAAACTTAATAATTAAACTTAATCTATACGGAAAATGTATTTCAATTTTCTTATTCGCTATGCCTTTTTTTATTATAGATACGGCAATATCTACCTCTAGTGCAAAAGGCATAGGGAAATCATTCTTCGCAGTTAATGGAGTTTTTACAAACCCAGGATTAACTACTGTAACTAGGATTTTTTCCGATGCTAAATCGATAGCTAGAGCCTCTAACATATAATTAGCAGCTACTTTACTCGCACCATAAGCCTCAGCTCTACTTAAAGGCAAATAAAGTGACATACTAGCAACACCCACTAAATGCGCGTTTTTAGACTTACGCAGAAGAGGTAACACCCCCTCTATGCTATTAGCTAGACTAATAATATTAGCATCAAATACTCTCTTTATAAGACTTGCATCAAAACTTGCAACATCTAAATACTCACAATTACCCGCATTAAGTATTGCAACATCAATACACTCAAAGTCGTTTGCTATAAGTTTAAATTTATCACGAGACTTGTTTAAATCCACCAAGTCAAGTTCTACGGTATAAATACCTAAGTCTAATAACTCATTAAGAATTTTAGTATTTCGCCCAACTGCAATTACTTTATGACCATCTGCCAAATAACTTTTAGCTAAGCTAAGCCCTATCCCAGAAGTTGCTCCAGTAATTAAAATATTCATTTTTATTTACCTAAATTTCTTTTTATAAAATTAATAACGCGACCAATTACAGGTAGGCGCTCATATAACATATCACCTAAATCAAAATAATCACGATGTGAATAGATTTTATCCTGATGTCGAACTATTGATGCTCCTAATACGGTAAACATTATACCTTTATTTAGTCGTGGATGACTAATTAGCATATTCCACTCTAATACTGCACCACCAGAAAAACGTTCAATTCTGGTAAATTTAAAAGTACAGCTAGTAACATTTTGGTAAAGATTATTGATGTATTTTTTAAAATTATCAAGACCTTCAACTACATGTGCAGGATCTTCAAATTTCATATCCATGGTATATAAATCGTCCAGTAGATGAGTATTAGTCGAATTAAGTTCTACAAATACATGTTGTAATTTATCAATAATATCCATATATAACTTATCCAATTAAACTACTAAAGAATATGATTCTACCATAGATACTGTAATTTGATAAAATATTGAGATAGAAAACCATGGCAAACGCATCTTAATTATTTTACATAAGATTAATTATCCCTGTGGGGTTTGCCCAATACTTTAACATTTTTCTACGGATAGAAATTTTGGCTGAATCTTGTTTTAATAAAAAAGCGGCTATTTTTCTTATCCATGATAAATTCTGAGCAGCTATTTCATCCCTAACTCTACAGTCATCTTCTTTAAAAGCGACATCTAATACCCAATATAAATTATTTTCTACCTGCCAATGAGAACGTATAGATTTTGCTATTTTTTCACACTCTACATGATCAATTGATGAGATCTAATAACGATATTCCTTACTATTTAAAGTATGATTGATATGTTCAATCTGTACTATACTCTTTATGCCAACCCAGTTACTTAACTCCAATTGAGTTGCAATAGTTTTTGCTGGCAGTGTTCTAACAATACGTTCTTCAATTCTACCATGCTCTCCAGTAACTTCATGTTTGTAAATATTTGGAAGTAATTTTGTATTAAATTTCTCATTTTGGGATAAGCTAAATATCTCAGTAATTGGTTCTTGTAATGCTTTATGGTTACCTTTTACTGCAAGAATATAATTAGCCTGCTCATTAATAATAGCCCCAGCAATTGCTGTTTGACATCCCATAGCATCAATTGTTACCGTGCTGCCATTTAATGCTAGAATTTTAAGTAATTCTGGTATTGCTGTAATCTCATTACTTTTACTATCAACTTTTATCTGTCCAAGGGTTAATCCATTGGCACAAGAATATGCATTTACTATATGTAAGGCTTTTATATCTTTAGAACGCTGATGCGATCCACATAATGTTTTGCCATCTATTGCTATAACATTCTCATGCAGCAGATCTTTAATTTGATTGATCCAATTTATGAAGCATTCATTAAATTCTTTTGGGTTGATTACACTCATTACCCTACTAATAGTATCATGATATGGTATTCCGTTTGGTAATGATACATGTTGTTTTAACCAATCGTAATGAATTTTGCCAAATAGCTCTATTTCTGTATAGCATTGAGCACCAGACATTGTTGCCATTAAAGATAGTGCTATTATATCCAATAATAAGTGCTTCTTTGTTCGTTAAACTCTTGGTTCTTCCAGCGTACTGAAGCTTTCAATAAATATATTACCCATACAGTTATGCCTCCATAAAAGCATAACTTTAACCTACATATCATAATTTAACAAAAATTCTAGATGCGTAAGCCTTGTATAAGGGGGTGAACAGTTGCAATATTTTTATAATTTGCGCTATAATACAGTACGCTAAAAAGCGTAATCATCTGATTACACTTTTTACATATTTGATTATAAATTCACAAATAACCATTATTAATTTTATAGGTCTATATCTTTATGAAAAATATGAAAAATTTTTTATTATCTATTGCATTAGTTTCTACTACTTATATTGCAAATGCAGCTGACTCAATTAATGATCAAGCTTGTACTGGCTTTAATCGAAACGCAACAATTAAAACTATAAATGTTGGAGCATGGGGCCCCAGCAGTATAGGATTTAAAATGCAACCAGACGGCGGTAATAAAACAAGCTGGGCTTGGTCTGCATTTGGTCCGTCCTCTGACCAAGGGAAAGCTTTTCTAGCAATGGGATTACATGCTGCAAGTCTCGGCTTGAAAGTATCCTATAGTTGTAGCAGCAGCAGAATTGATAGTCTGTATATTGAGTATTAATCTCTAGATTCAAGGATGAAATGCAACAGGCATTTAGGGTACTCTCAGGTGTGAAATGCGAATTCATCAAAAATTGTACCACATAATTAGCATAAACTATGATGAGCCCCGTTGTCAATACCAACTTTAATCACTTCACAAAAATAACTATTTAATTAAGCAGCCTCCTTTATGGTTGCTGCTTTTTTATCTAGCTTACAATAAACTAAATAATCTTTATTGCCGTTTTCTTCTATACTAGCCGCATAATATTTTGCGGGTTGTTTATACCCTAAACTAGAATGTAGCCTTCTGTTATTGTAGTAGAAGATATATTTTTGAAGCTCAGTCTTTAATTCGATTAAATTTTCAATTCCAGCCAAATGAATACATTCGTACTTAATTGTGCGCCAAATGCGTTCAATCCAAATATTATCTGCCCAACGCCCTTTACCATCCATGCTTATCATAATATCATGTTGTTTTAGTATGCTAATCCAGGCATCGCTTGTATATTGAACGCCTTGGTCGGTGTTAAATACTGCTGGAACACCATCTTTGTTCTTAACGGGTTTATAGTATAAGCCATTACGGCTTAAACTCAGTAACTCACAACCCTGCCTAGTACTAATCTTGGTTTTATGTTTATGCAAATACTCGCGACGCTCATTTAACGATATTTGCTTACAAACTTTTTTAAAAAGTCAACCTCCATCGTAAGCTTTCCAATTTGTGAATAAAGCTTTTGCTCTACCTCATCAGGCGATTTTTGTAATTTAACACCAAACGCATTTGATGCGTTTGCAGATAACTCACTTTTCCATTTACTCACCAAACTGCTTGCTACATTGTATTCTGTAGCTATTTCAGTAACCGTCCTATTACCTCTTATTGCCTCCAATGCTACTTTAGCCTTAAAAGCATTATCATAATTTGTTTTTTTAGTCATTTTTTGTACTCCATAAAATAATTAGAATTTTACCTTAATTATCTCTATGAGAGTGGATCAAATTTCAGGGCTCATTATAATCATAGCCTATTCTAATTAAACGTAAAATAAATTTTATCGTGGAATATTATACATTAAAACTTACTACCTAGGTTGCTAGATTCTAAAGTGAAAGGAAACTGCTGAATGAGTAATTCAGGTTGTTATATT
>CAZJFO010000013.1:0-33955 GCA_964545465.1 uncultured Neisseria sp. | reverse complement strand
ATATAACAACCTGAATTACTCATTCAGGAGTTTCCTTTCACTTTAGAATCTAGCTCATTACTTACATAAAAATTTCTCTAAGAATAAAAAATGCTCTTCACTATATAAAAATGGTGCATGACCAGTATTAGCAACTTCCACAACCTGTGTATCTGGATTTGTTTCTAGCATCCTCTGTACTGTTTTTGCACTAAGAATATCAGAAAGCTCACCACGAATAATTAATGTTGGAATGGTTACTTTATCCCAGTAAGCCCATAGATCCATATTTTTATCACTAGGAGCTATAATCGTTAGTGCTTTTACCAAATTAACATCACGTTTTAACTCATACTTACCCGATGCGTTTTTTTGTAAAGAATTTAGTACGTAATAGTCCCACATATCACGTGGTAAGTACCCAAACTCACTACTAATACTTACCATATAATCCCTTGCCAAAGCATAAGTATCAAAAACGGGCTGCTTTGTACTATAGTTAGAAATTCTATCTAATCCAGATCTTTCTATCTCAGCACCTATATCATTTAAAATCATCTTACGAATTGGATTATGCGACATTGTTGCCATAGCCATAGCAATTATCCCACCCATTGAAGTACCTAAATAATCTACGTTTTTTAAGTCCAAGGTATGTATCAAATTAAATATATCAGCTACATAAAATAAAATATCATACCCCATTGGATCGTTTAGATAATCACTATTGCCACGCCCAACTATATCAGGAGCAACTACATAGTAACCTTTCTTAGAAAAATAATCGCCAACATAGTCCCAATCACGACTATTGCGATTTAAACCATGGACACAAATTAAAGTCTTATCCGACAATTCTTGATTGCCCCAAGAGGTATAAAACATTCGATACTCTTGTTTATGATTACGACACTTAATATAATTAATTTGGGGTGCATTTATCATTTTTTATCACAATCCTTATTCCAGGTATCACGAAGACCTACAGTTTTATTAAACACCAATCTGGTGCTATTAAAGTCATATCTATCAGCAACAAAATAGCCAAGACGTTCAAACTGAAACACCTCTTCTGCTTTAGCGTTTATAATGCATGGCTCTACATAAGCAGTTACCGTTACTAAAGGCACAATATGCTCTTCGAGGTTTTCAACACTCATTGGGTTATTTACATTAAAAAGCCTATCATATAACCTTACTTCACTCGCAATGGCTTTTGTAGTACTAACCCAGTGAATGACGCCCTTAACCTTACGCCCTTCAGGATTTTTACCTAAAGTGTTTTTATCAAGACTACAATGAAGCTCTACTACATTGCCTTTATCATCATAAATCACCTCATTGCATTTAATGACATAGCTATGCCTTAAACGCACCTCAGCTCCAATTGCTAGACGTTGCCACTTAGCTATTGGAATAGCCATAAAATCATCTTGTTCAATATAAATCTCTTTAGTTAATTCAACAACCCTTTCACCTAATTCTGGGCGTTCTGGATGAAATGATGCTGTTCTACTAGTTGTTACATCATCAAAATTAGTTAAAATCACCTTTAATGGGTGAATAACTGCCATTACTCGAGAAGCCCTACCCTCTAAATCATCCCTAATTGCACTTTCTAAAAATGCCATATCTACTATATTTGGCGACTTTGATACACCTACTCTTACTGCAAATAATTTAATTCCATCAGGTGTATAGCCACGCCTACGCATCCCTGATATGGTTGGCATTCTCGGGTCGTCCCAGCCACTCACTAGATTTTCTTGTACCAGGCGATTAAGATTTCGTTTACTTGTAATTGTATACTGTAATTCAAGACGCGAGAACTCAATTTGACGGGGATGACACTTAACTAAACCACCTTCTTGTAGATGCTCTACTACAAAATCATACAAAGGACGGTGATCTTCAAATTCCAAAGAACAACACGAATAAGTAATACCTTCAATAGCATCTGATACTGAGTGGGCATAATCATACATTGGATAAATGCACCAAGTGCCTCCAGTTCTAATATGATGTGCTCTTTTTATCCGATAGATAACTGGATCTCTTAGGTTTATATTAGGTGATGTCATATCAATTTTAAGCCTTAGAGTCTTACCCCCATCAGCAAACTCTGCATTTTTCATTCGGGTAAATAAATCTAAGTTCTCGTCAATTGTGCGTTCTCTATATGGGCTATTTTTACCCTGCTCAGTAAAGCTTCCACGAAAAACACGTATTTCTTGAGGGGTTAAATCACAAACATAAGCTAAGCCTTCTTTGATAAAAAACACCGCACATTCATACAATTTATCAAAATAATCTGAGGCGTATTTAGCCTCAGCATTCCATTTGAATCCAAGCCATTCTATATCTTCTTTAATACTTCGAACATACTCATCACTTTCTTTTTCAGGGTTAGTATCATCAAACCGAAGATTACAAAGCCCGCCAAATTCATTTGCTAACCCAAAATTTATACAAATAGCTTTAGCATGACCCACATGAAGATAGCCGTTTGGTTCAGGTGGGAATCTAGTAATAACAGCATGGTTTTTACCAGTAGATAAATCATTTTCTATAATATTTTTGATAAAATTACTTGCAGATGTAGTCATATATTATCCTATATTTGTTGTTTTTAATGTGCTTTTACTCTCTACTCTAGATGGAAATAAAATTCCATCCATATGATCAATTTCATGCTGCATTACACGAACAAAAAAACCGTCATCTTCACCAGAAATTAATTCACCATATTGATTATAAAATTGGTAATAAATATGTTTAGGGCGACTAACCATACCACGCATATCGGGCACTGATAAGCATCCCTCATTATAAGTACTTTGTTCATTATCTAACACTCTAATTTGGGGGTTAATTATCACAGTTAAAGGACAATCGCCAATTTCCGCATAACGTGGATTAGTTCCATCATACTTAATAATCGTAATTCTTTTATGACAACCAATTTGCACTGCAGCAATTCCAACACCACCTTTGTAATCCATAGTATCTTCCATATCTTTTATTAAAGAAAAAAGCTCTTTGGTATTAAATTCGGAATCTCGAACTGGATCACTGATTTTAAGGAGCTCTTCATTTCCAATGGTTAGTACTTCTCTAATCATAAAATTTCTCCAAATGATATAATATATGGTTAAGAGACCTTTATTATAACATATTGAAGGTATAAGAAGAACTGACTTATAGAAAGCTAGTATGAAATTAGTATTTATTTCAGATTTACATTTATCAGACAAAACTATTGAACATAATAGAACATTTCTAAATCTAATGACAAAATGGCAAAATGAGCTAGATGCTCTTTATATTCTTGGCGATTTTTTTGATTTTTGGTGTGGAGACGATGATGACAATCAATTCATCCGTGAGATTAAACATAGCTTCAGATCATTTACCCAGTATAAACCAATTTATTTTCTAGCTGGAAACCATGACTTTGGCATTGGCAACAAATTTGCTAAGGATACCGGAATAAAGCTAATACCTGACATGACTGTTTTAAAAATTGGGGAAAATACTATTTTATTATCCCATGGCGATACTTTTTGTACTCTCGATATTAGCCATCAGCGCCTAAAATTAATTCTTCAAAATAGAGTAACTAAATTCATTTTAAGACAAGTACCACTTAGTTGGCGTTATAAGATCAAAGATAAGCTAGAACATAAATCAGGTAAAGCATTTAATACCAAGCCAAGTGAGACATATCATGTAGTAGATGATACAGTTATAAGATACGCAACCAAACATAGTGCTAATATAATTATACATGGACATACTCATAGACCCAATTTATACAAAATCAGTACTCCAAATGACATAATTTTGCGCTATGAAATCCCTGATTGGGCAGATCGGAAACCTGGTGGTTACATTATGTTAGATAATGAAACTATAGAAATATACTCTACATAAAATACTGATTTAATGTATAATATATATTGGAGATACATATTATTTTTTATAGGGCACATTATTAAAATGACAAATTTTTTAGCTTATGGTTTATTTAACCTTCCATGGTGGGGGTATGTTTTATATACATTAGCCATGACACATATTACAATTTTAGCGGTAACTATTTACCTACATCGCTATCAAGCTCATAGAGCACTTGAACTCCACCCGACAATCAGTCACCTATTTCGCTTTTGGCTTTGGATGACTACTGGCATGGTTACCAAAGAATGGGCGGCAGTTCACCGTAAGCATCATGCTTTTTCAGATAAAAAAGGTGACCCACATTCACCAAATGTATTTGGAATCAAAAAAGTATTGCTTGAAGGTGTTGAGCTTTATCAAAAACAATGTAAAGATCTCGTTGCAATTGACAAATATGGCATGGGTACACCTACTGACTGGATTGAGCGCAATGTGTATACCAAACATAATTTACTGGGTGTATCTTTGATGTTTGTAATAAATATCATTCTTTTTGGTCCAATTGGGTTAACGATCTGGGCAGTTCAAATGCTATGGATACCAATTAATGCTGCAGGTATTATCAATGGAGTTGGACATTATTTTGGTTACCGTAATTTTCAATGTGTGGATAACTCAAGAAATATATTACCTATTGGTATTTTTATTGGTGGTGAAGAACTACATAATAATCACCATACTTTTGGTACTAGCGCTAAATTTTCTTATAAATGGTATGAATTTGATCTAGGCTGGATGTGGATTAGTATTTTATCTGCTTTAGGTTTAGCTAAAGTAAAAAAGATAAGCCCCATGCCACAAGTTGATAAAAATAAAATAGTAGCTGACTATAGTACCTTAGAGGCTATTGTATCAAATAGATATAATCTAATGGCTAGGTATGCTCGAGAACTTAAGAAAGATTGTAAGATTGAATTAGCGGTTTTACAATCCAATCTAATAGAAAAGGTTAGCTGGAGTAAAATCAAAAATTTACTAGCAAAAGACGAGGACATGTTGAACCCTGAGGAGAAAAACACCATATTTAAAATTAAAGAGCATAGCCTGATATTCCAAAAAATATTTGCTCTTCGTGCTGAATTAACTACGCTATGGCAAAGATCAAACCTGAATCGCGATGAGCTACTAGTGCGTCTCCAGGATTGGTGCATCAATGCCGAGGCTAGTGGAATAAGAAAAATACAATTATTCTCCTTACGCCTAAAGGCAACATGTTAGTTTATTTAAATAATCAATTTTAACCTCGAGCAATAAAAAACCTCGAGGTTTTTAGAGGTACTTATGTTAGTTTTTTTAGCCATCAGTGGATTAATTTTGAGTAATTCATTTTTAGCAATATCTGAACTATCACTAATTGCATCCAAAAAACAACGCCTCTTCGCTCTTGCGGAAGAAGGTGATATCGGTGCAAAAATAGCTTTTGAATTAGCTAATAAACCAGATAAAATTATTGCAACCTCACAAATTGGACTTACTTTTTTAACATTAGTTGAAGGGGCTGTAACTGGTGTACTATTAAACCCAGTATTTAGTGTATTAGTGGAAAAAGCATCTATATTAAAGCCATTTGAACACATAATTACACTAGCATGTAGCTTCATCCTAATTACAATTTTAACTATCTTATTTGGTGATATTATTCCCAAAAGAGTTGCTCTAATCTACCCAGAAGCAATTGCTATTAAACTAAGCCCTTTTACTTCTAAAGTTATCTACTGCCTAAGCCCTATTGTAAAAGTATTCTCTTTTTTATCAGATAAGATTCTAACCTTGTTTGGCATTCCGATCACTAACGAAAGCACCGTTTCTGCTGAAGATATCGAAGATATTTTTGAAGCTGGAGCGCAATCAGGGTTACTGGTACAAACCGAAAAAGATTTACTTGATAATGTCTGGAGAATGGATGAACGACAAGTAAGCGCCTTAATGACTCCAAGATCCGAGATAGTCTATATTGATTTATCAGCAAGCCTTGAAGATAATGTTGAGACTATTCTAAACAACCCTTCTAAAGATATTATCGTATGTAATGAAAATCTTGACCATGTGATAGGTATTGCTCCAGCTAAAACATGGCTTAAAGATATTTTTAAACAACTGCGCGATGGTATTGATAGCCCAAAGATTTCTTGGTCAGATAATCTAACCCCAGTTCATACTATACCAAATAGCTTGAGCCTTATTGAGACACTTGATTCATTTAGACAATACAAAACTCATATTGCTCTAGTGTATAATGAATTTGGGCATGTTGAAGGAATAATCTCAGTATCAGATTTGATGAATGCTGTAGTTGGCGAATACCCTGGAATGAATAGTGAGAATCTTTTGATAATCAGAGATGTTAGCGGTAAATGGCTTATTGATGGCATGGCAGCAATTGATGATGTCAAACAAGCTCTTGAAATTGAAGAATTCCCCAATGAGCAACTAGGACATTATAATACCGCAGCAGGATTTGCTTTATCGATACTAGGCAGGGCTAAAGGTCGCCTACCAAAAGAATTTGACCGTTTTACATATGGCGGATATTTATTTGAGGTGGTTGATATCGATCGCTCCCAAGGGTATAGAATTGATCGGTTGATGGTACAAAAATCCCCCGAGCACTAATTATTGCCACCTGAAAGATAAAATAATGGATATAGCATTTATAGCTAGAGCAAATATTTATAAAATTCCTGTATGTACTTGGCTCGTACAACTGTAGAAAAAATGAAGACATTAATAGTATCAAATGCTATAATAGTGGCTTATAGGAATAGATGATTGCCAATCAAAACACTAATGTTGTATAATTGGTTTGATTTTGCAAGGCCTAAATTAATAGCAAATAATTAGGATGTTGTGTATAATTTTACAAAGCCTTATTATTTAAACGATAAAGTCTTGATAAAGAAATGCAACAAACTAATAAGATTCTTTGTTATCAATGAGATCAATTTCACATTAATAGATAAAAACTATTAGTCTGAAGTTAAAAATATTGCGCTTGAATTATGCAGGCGTACTTGTTGATTTTATACGATCGGAGATTATCGTAAAACTATACTTTGATACTAAATACCTAAAAACTGAATCAGCTAATATGTTTAAAACACAATACCTATTTAGTGATATTATAGCTGGAATAATTGTATCACTTGTTGCTATACCTTTATCATTGGCTGTAGCCTTAGCCTCAGGCGTATCTGCTGAGGTTGGGATTACTTCAGCAATAATTGGCAGTATCGTAGCTGCCTTATTTGGAGGATCTACATTAGCTATCACAGGCCCAGCAGTTGCTATGACGGTACTAATATCCCAATGCATCGAACAATATGGGATTAGTAGCATAATTGTGATGGGGATAATCTGTGGAATGCTTCAGATAATTTTTGGAATGCTGAAATTCGGGAGATTTACCAAATTAATTCCATCACCTGTTGTATCAGCATTTATTGCAGCTATTGGATTTATTATATTCTTTGGGCAATTACCTAAAGCATTTGAATTAGCATCTTCTGATACACAAAATATCTACTATGTATTTCATCACTTAGGCGTTTATGCCCATCATCTAAACTCATCGGTGTTTATGGTATCTTTACTAACCATAGCTGCGGCTGTTATTATGCCGCGTTTGTTACCAATTGCTATTGCATCTATTTTAGCAATTGCAATCCCAACTGCACTAGTATACATATTGAATATTAATGTACCTTTAGTAGGTACAATTCCACATTCTTTATTTGCACCATCACTGCCTAATTTCTCGCAAATTAATGATTGGCATAATTTAATTATTAGTAGCCTAGCTGTATTTGCTATTGCATCTCTTGAAACTCTATTATCCTCTAATGCAGTGAATAATATAACCAAAGGTAAACCACATAAAGCTAACCAAGAATTAATCGGACAAGGATTTGCAAATATTGCAGTAGCTTTATTTGGCGGAATACCAGTAACAGGGGTTATCGCTCGTTCATCTGTAAATATTAATGCGGGAGCTAAAACTAGGAGAGCTGCAATTTTTCATGCTCTTACAATCATTTTTCTGATTTATTTTGTGCCACAAATTATTGAAATAATCCCAATAGCAGTTTTAGCAGGTATTTTATTAGTTGCTGGTTTAAAAATGATAAATTTTAGAGACTTTATTAACTATTGGAAAAACGATAAAATCGACCTATTTATCTATGCAGTTACTTTTTTAACTATTGTAAGTAGCGATTTAATAGATGGGATTCAAGCTGGACTATTACTTGCTTTTATTATTGCAGCAGTGAGATTATTAGCCACCAAAAGTAGCGTTCAATTATGGTCAAACAAATCAGTGATTCGAATAACTCTAAGTGGTAATATGTCATTTTGGTCATTTGAGACACTAGCTGATATAGAAGAGCAAGTATTTAATCAATCTGAAATAAAGTTTGTGGTTTTTGAGTTTAAAGATGTACAAGGAATTGATAGCACTGGAGCTCGCAATCTAACTGATACAGCTACAGAAATATCTAAACATGGCATCCAAGTAATTTTTCATGGAGTTAGTGAAGAGCAACAAAAATTACTTGCAAACGCCATAAATCAAGAAATTACACCATATACTTTAACTGTTACTGAAAACGACATTAAGGTAATTTTTGAACAAAAAGGTGTGTCACATTTAGCAAATGATATTATGAAACACGGAATATCTAAATTTTCCGATAAGTATATAAAAGAATATAAACAACTAATTGACACTCTAGCAAAAGGACAAAAGCCACATACGCTACTAATTACTTGTTCTGATAGCCGTCTAAACCCTAATGCTTTTTTCTCATCAAATCTTGGAGAGTTATTTATCGTACGTAACGTAGGTAATGTAATTCCACAATATAACGCACAAAATAAATATAGTGAAGGTGCAGCAATCGAGTTTGCATTAGGCGCACTTGAAATTCGAAATGTAGTTGTATGTGGTCACACTGAATGCGGAGCTATCAAAGCATCAATACAAAACTTGGATAAAAACACTCATTCGGGTTTAGATAACTGGTTACAACAAATCAAAGATGGATTCCATAGTCATGCACCTCAAGATGCCGATAGCGGAACCCGACTAAACCTTCTTAATCAAATAGCTCATTTAAAAACCTACCCAACTGTACAAGAGCTATTAGATAATAATAAACTTACCATTTCAGCATGGGTTTATGATGTACACCACGCTTCAATCCTTGAATGGAATGGTCTAGAATTTGTACCTACAAATATGGCATAATAACTGCCATCTTGAATAACTTTATTTAAAGGAAATATTTTATGCAAAAAATTAAAGTAGCAAACCCTGTAGTTGAACTAGATGGCGACGAGATGACTCGTATCATCTGGAAATTCATTAAAGAAAAACTAATTATCCCTTATTTAGATATTGAAATTAAATACTATGACTTAGGTATTGAACATCGCGACAAAACTGCTGATCAAATTACTATTGATGCAGCTCTTGCTATCAAAAAATATAATGTTGGTATCAAGTGTGCAACCATAACTCCAGATGAAGCACGAGTTACTGAGTTTAAACTAGCAAAAATGTGGAAATCACCAAATGGAACTATCAGAAACATTCTTGATGGCACCGTATTTCGTGAGCCTATCGTATGTAAAAACGTACCTCGCCTAGTACCTAATTGGACTCATCCAATAATCATTGGTCGCCATGCTCATGCTGATCAATACAAAGCAGTGGATTTTGTTACCAAGGGCAAGGGAAAACTTACAATTACCTTCACTCCTGAAGGTGGTACTCCGGAAACTCATGATGTATTTGATTTCAATGGTGATGGTGTTGCTATGGGGATGTATAATACGGATGAGTCAATCCGTGGTTTTGCTAAAGCATGTTTCAACATGGCATTAACAAAAAAATGGCCTTTATATTTATCAACTAAAAATACCATTCTAAAAAAATATGATGGTAGATTTAAGGATATCTTTGAAGAAGTTTATCAAGCTGAATTTAAATCTAAATACGAATCAGAAGGTATTACGTATGAGCATCGCCTAATTGATGATATGGTAGCTTCAGCCCTTAAATGGAATGGTAATTTTGTTTGGGCTTGTAAAAATTATGACGGTGACGTACAATCAGACACTGTTGCTCAAGGGTTTGGTTCTTTAGGTCTTATGACCTCAGTTTTAATAACCCCAGATGGTAAAACGATGGAAGCTGAAGCCGCTCATGGGACAGTAACAAGGCATTACCGCGACCACCAACAAGGTAAAAAAACCTCCACTAACCCAATAGCATCAATATTTGCTTGGACTCGTGGCCTAGCTCATCGTGGACATTTAGATAACAATCTAGAGCTTATCAAGTTTAGTAAAATTTTAGAAGAGGTATGTGTAGAGACTGTAGAATCTGGCAAAATGACTAAAGATTTGGCAGTATGCATTCATGGAAGCAAAGTAACCAGTAATGAATACTTATATACCGAAGATTTCTTAGAAGCTATCAACACCAATCTAAAAGCAAAACTTGCTTAATTATGTCTAACGAAGGAGAAACTTCTAACAGCATCTCCTTCGTTAGGTAATTCAAATAATAAGCATATTACTCTAGAACTAAAATACGAATGTATTGCAATAAATTCCTTATTTTGCTAAAAAATCAAACAATAACAAGATAAAACATGTTAAAATCGTTGACTTAAAATTTTATTTAGGATTTATTAATGGTAACAATTAGATTAGCGCGTGGTGGAAGCCACAATCGCCCGTATTTTTATATTGTAGCAACTGACTCGCACTCACGTCGCGATAGCAATTTCATTGAAAAACTAGGGTTTTTTAATCCGATTGCTGCAGAAAATGTAGAAGCATTTAGACTAAACAATGAGCGTTATAGCCATTGGGTTAGTGTTGGGGCACAAACATCACCAACAGTTAAAAAATTAATCAAAGCCCACAAAGCTGCTTAATTTTCTGATACTTTAGTGGATAAACCGTATATGCCTGATAATATAATCAACATGGGGCACATAGCAGGTGCTTTTGGCATACTTGGATGGGTTAAAATAAAAACTGAAGCCGATATGTCAAATTATAAAGAGTTACTATTATCAATTAATGGTAGGTGGCTACAATATAAGGTAGAAAAATGCACTAATAATGAGTTTGGGGCAAATATTAAATTTGCGTCAATTAATGACCGTAATGATGCAATGGCTCTTAAAGGTACCATTATTGGTTTAGCACGTGATAAGTTTCCCAAGCTTCCTGATGATGAATATTATCAAGCAGACTTAATAGGGCTTACAGTTACCAATTTACAAAATGAAAAATTGGGTACTGTTACAAGTATAATGGATACTAGTGCCAATATTGTATTAGTTGTAAAAGATGGTAAACTAGAAAGATTAATACCATTTGTTGGTATATATATAACTAGTGTTAGCATTGAAAATAAGCAGATTATTGTTGATTGGGGTTTAGACTATTGATATTTAGTATAATATCTATATTCCCAGAAATGTTTGATAATATATCCAAATTTGGTATTACATCAAGAGCATTTAATAACAATATATGTAGCTTAAAAAAGTATAATCCGCGGGATTTTGTATCAGACCCATACAAAAGGATCGATGACACACCTTTTGGTGGTGGTCCTGGTATGGTTATGAAAATAGAACCCCTCGAATTAGCCTTAACCAAAGCCACTACCGAGCAACAAGAGCTTGGTAGCACTAAGCCGCTTAAGGTATATCTGTCACCGCAAGGTAAAAAAGTTAATCAACAAATGATTAATGATTTATCAAAGCGTGATGGTATTATTTTTGTTTGTGGACGGTATGAGGGTGTTGATGAGCGTTTTATCAAACGTAATATTGACCTTGAAATATCACTTGGGGACTTTGTAGTCTCTGGAGGCGAGTTACCCGCAATGATGGTTATAGATGCTATAACCCGCCAACTAGATGGAGCGCTTGGACATGAATGCTCAGCAGTAGCTGATTCATTCATGAATGGTCTTCTTGATTACCCACATTACACCAAACCGCGTGTATATGATGGGGAAGAAGTTCCAGAAGTGCTTTTATCTGGAGATCACAAACAAATAGAAACATGGCGTTTGAAAATGAGTTTATGGCGAACCTATGAAAGGCGTCCTGACTTATTGGAAGAACGAGACTTAAATAAAATAGAGTACGGACTACTTGCCGAATTGGTAAATCAATTGGGTCCCAAGGGATAAAGTAGGAATCGACTAAGAAAGAAATATTATGACTAATAAAATTATTCAAACTTTAGAACAAGAAGAGATTGCTCGTTTAAATAAAACCATACCAACTTTCGCCCCAGGCGACACAATTGTAGTGCAAGTTAAAGTAAAAGAGGGAACTCGGGAACGTTTGCAGGCCTATGAAGGAGTTGTAATTGCCAAGAAAAACCGCGGACTTAACTCTGCTTTTACAGTTAGAAAAATTTCTGCTGGTGAAGGTGTTGAGCGTACATTCCAAACATACTCACCTTTGGTAGATAATATCGAAGTAAAACGCAAAGGTGCGGTTAGTCGTGCTAAGCTATATTACTTACGTGGTCGTTCAGGTAAATCAGCACGTATTAAAGAAAAGCTCGAAACTAAAAAAGCATAATTACAAATCCGGTTATGCTAAAGATAAATACCAGTTATCGCTGGTATTTACTTCTACATTAATTTAGAGGAGTCATAAAATGAGTAATCAACTATTATTAATCGTAGCACACCCCCTTGAACATAATCTATCCAACAGCCAAACTGTCGCTCTAGAATTTATCAAAAAATACACCGAAATAAATCCACAAGACAAAATAACCACTATTAATTTGTACGATCAATATATCCCCCTAATTGACAAGGATGTATTATCTGCTTGGGACACATTAAAAAAAGGTACGCAATTTAGCAATCTTAACAAAGATCAACAACAAAAGCTTAGTCGCATGAATGAAATTCTTGATCAATTTTTAGCAGCAAATAAATACGTTTTTGTTAGTCCGATGTGGAATTTTTCAATGCCACCAATGTTAAAAGCCTATATTGACAATATAACCATTATCGGTAAAACCTTTAAATACACTGAAACTGGACCAGTAGGATTACTAGCCGATAAGAAGGTACTTCATATACAAGCACGAGGAGGTATTTATACTGAAGCTCCGTTGCAAGAACTTGAAATGGGTGACACATACTTAGATAAGCTATTTACTGGATTTCTAGGCGTTCCTAGTTTTGATAGAATTATCATTGAAGGTATTGGGCAATTCCCAGATGAAGCAAGTAACATAAAATCTCGTGCCATAGCAAAAGCTCATAAATTAGCAGAAACATTCTAATACTTTTATACTAAATTCATACTCTAATTTTTTATATTAATGAATGAAGCTGATCATAAATAAAAACATTTTAAAAGTAATTACTTGTACTGCCGTTACTATAACAATTGCAGCATGCATATCTGGAAGCGGGAGCAGTAACTCGTATACCACCGTGGCATTTTTTATACGCACTGTCTTGCACCCCCCGAAGATGCTACTTCTACAACAGGCTCTGGTTACTGTAAATTTTATTACAACTGTAGCTGGAAATGTTTACAACATTAACTAACTAGCTCAGCTAACAAAAAACCCTGCAAAAGCAGGGTTTTTAATTTTGATATACAATTAAAATAATACTATTTAAGTTTAGTTTCTTTATAAAGAACGTGTTTACGTGCTTTAGGATCAAACTTAGTAATAGATAATTTTTCTGTTTGAGTGCGTTTATTTTTGGTAGTAGTATAAAAATGCCCAGTACCAGCTGATGATTCTAATTTAATCTTTTCACGCATTTACAACACCTCCGATAACTTTACCTAAGCCTAACTCAGCTAAAACTACATCAATACCTTTTTTATCGATAGTGCGTAACCCAGCATTTGAAACACGCAAGCTAATAAAACGACTTTCACTCTCTACCCAAAATTTACGATAATGTAAATTTGGTAAAAAACGACGCTTAGTTTTATTGTTTGCATGAGAAACATTATTACCGGAAATTGCTTTTTTACCAGTAACTTGACATACTCTTGCCATTTAATTCACCCATATTTAAAATATTATACTTAAAGCGTATTCAAAATACTGCTGTATAAAAATGTTTAGTAAAACCCTTAGTACGTTATTTTAACCTAATACACCACTTAAAAGCAAATCTTTTTGACATATGACCTCGTAATAAATGAGTAAGTAAGTTTACTACACCTTTAAAGCATTTCTTATTTGAACTCAGGTGGCATAAAAGCTAATCCCCAACAGATCCAAATAATGCAACCATGTACTAGCTACTTTAATAATTCGCTTGAAAATTTGCCATTACGGTGTAGATAAAGTTTTACGTTCGAAATTAAACTTAGTTACGAAATCCTTAAATTTACCTTTACTAATTGCATCTCGTATTTCTGCCATCAATGTTAGATAATAGTGTAAATTATGAATAGTATTTAGTCTAGAACCTAAAATCTCACCAATTTTGAATAAATGATGTAAGTAAGCCCTAGAGAAGTTTTTACAAGTATAACATTCACAACTGCTATCTAATGGTGTCATATCGTCCTTATATTTAGCATTTTTGATTTTTATGTCACCAAAGCGAGTGAATAACCATCCATTACGAGCATTACGAGTAGGCATTACACAATCAAACATATCAATACCACTAGCTACACCATATACTAGGTCCTCAGGTGTCCCAACTCCCATTAAATAATGCGGCATATCTGGTGGAAGCATAGGTTGTAGGCTATCTAACATAGAATACATCTCGTGTTTTGGCTCTCCAACTGATAAGCCCCCAATTGCAATACCATCAAAACCTATATCCATAAGCGAATCTAGAGATTTTTGGCGTAATTCAGGATAAATACCACCTTGAACAATTCCAAATAACAAGTTGGTATTGTTATAGTTATCATGCGCTTCCCGTGAGCGTTTTGCCCATCTTAAACTTAGCTCCATAGATTCTCGTGCAACTTGAAAGCTCGCGGGATAAGGCGTACATTCATCAAAAATCATTACAATATCTGAATTAAGCACTGATTGAATTTCCATGGATTTTTCTGGAGAGAGAAATAGCTTAGAGCCATCAATTGGGTTTTGAAAATAAACCCCTTCTTCGGTAATCTTACGTAGTTTACCTAAGCTAAATACCTGAAACCCCCCAGAGTCAGTAAGAATTGGTTTATCCCACCCCATAAACTGATGCAAACCACCAGCCTTAGCTATAATATCAAGACCAGGGCGTAACCATAGATGAAAGGTATTACCTAAGATAATTTGAGCTAAATCAAGATCATTTGGCGATAAAGACTTTACAGCACCATAAGTACCAACAGGCATAAAAATAGGAGTTTCAACAACCCCATGCGCTAAATGTAGCCGACCCAAACGAGCATTACCATCAGTTTTTAGAAATTCAAAATTCATTAACTAAGCTTACCATGACAATGCTTATATTTCTTCCCGCTACCACAGTGACATTGCGAATTGCGATTAAGCCCTTCCCCAGCAGCCACAGAGTTTGTAGTAGACGTAATCACATTTTCAATAGGTTCAATATCTTGACTTGGAATATCTTCTAGCCCCTGAATTTGAACCGTTAATAGCATTCTTGCTGCATCACGCTTGATATTATCAAGCATACCTGAGAATAAATTAAATGATTCCGTTTTGTACTCTTGCTTCGGATCTTTTTGAGCATAGCCACGCAGATGTATTCCCTGACGTAACTGATCTAAGCCTGTCAGATGTTCTCTCCAATGATAATCAATATGCTGTAATAAAATACCCCGCTCAAATCTATTGACTTGGCGCTTACCACTACCAGAAGTATTTGTTTTAAAATGCTCAAGTAGTTTACTGCCATCAATATCAGGATTACTTGCGACATAGCTTACAAATGATTCTACTATACTAATATCATTCTCAGCACAAAACATATCAAGGGCTTCTAGATTCCAACCCGACTTATCTTCTGGAATCATATTAGATGCAAATTTCTCAATATCAGCTTCAACACGTTTTGCAAAAACACTCATCTTATGCTGATAAATATCATCGGCTTGTTTTAGTACTATTTCTTTAATTTCTTCTTCATGAATTTTTGAATTTGATTCAATTAATTTTGTTATATCAATATTAACCTTAAACTCATCATTAAGTAATTTTTCTAGACCTTTCACATCCCACATTTCTATCATTGATTTAGGCGGAATATAGCTATCAAAAACCTGATTAAGTACACCATTTATCATACCATAAGTTATGTCAGATAAGTCATTACCCGTTAGTATATCATCTCTTTGTTGATAGATAACACGTCTTTGATCATTTGATACATCATCATAATCTAGTAATTGCTTACGAATATCAAAATTATGTCCTTCAACTTTTCTTTGAGCTGATTCTATAGAACGTGATAGCCATTTATGCTCAATAGATTCACCCTTCTCCATCCCAAGACGTTGCATCATACCACGCATCCGATCCCCACCAAAGATACGAAGCAATGAGTCATCCAAGCTTAGATAAAAACGACTAACTCCAGCATCTCCCTGACGTCCTGAGCGCCCACGAAGCTGATTATCAATTCGACGTGATTCATGACGTTCAGTTCCAATGATGTATAAGCCACCCGAATCTAAAACACGCTTATTATTGTCGCGCCATTTATTAATCACCTGTTCAACTTGTAATGCTTTTTGTTTTTCATTTAGCTTATCATCTTCATTTATAGAATTGATTTCTGGCTTTGGATTACCACCTAAGATAATATCAGTACCCCGCCCTGCCATATTTGTTGCAACAGTAATAGCATGTGGACTACCAGCTTGAACAATAATTTCAGCTTCACGTGCGTGTTGCTTAGCATTTAATACTTCATGTGCTAGATTAGCACGAGTAAGAAGAGCTGAAATAACCTCCGAATTTTCTACTGATGTGGTTCCAACTAGAACTGGCTGCCCCAAACGATTGCATTCGATAATATCATCTACAAGTGCTTGATATTTATCGTCAAGATTCATATAGATTTTATCATTATAGTCTTTACGCACCATAAGATTATTTGTTGGGATTACCACTGTCTCTAACCTATAAATCTGTTGAAACTCATAAGCTTCAGTATCAGCCGTTCCAGTCATTCCAGATAGTTTTTTATACATGCGGAAATAATTTTGAAAGGTAATTGATGCCATAGTCTGATTTTCTTTTTGAATCTCAACTTTTTCTTTAGCTTCAACCGCTTGGTGTAGACCATCAGACCAGCGCCGCCCACTCATCAAGCGCCCCGTAAATTCATCAACAATAATTACCTCACCATTTTGAACTACATAACTTTGGTCTTTTATAAACACATAATGAGCCTTCATAGCTGCCAATAAATGGTGCATTAGACTGATATTATGCACATTATATAAGCTATCACCCCCATCTAATAATCCATTCGATGTCAAAATCTCTTCAACTTTTACATGACCTGCTTCAGATAAAATAACATTATTATTTTTTTCATCTACCCAAAAATCGCCATCAAGGCTATCCTCAGCACTTTGGCGTTTTAGCATCTTAGGCACTTGATCAAGCTTCATATACAAATCATTACTGCCCTCTGAAGGGCCAGAAATAATTAATGGCGTACGCGCTTCATCAATCAGTATCGAATCAACCTCATCAATAATTGCAAAATTAAGCGGTCGTTGCACCTTATCTCTAACTTCAAATACCATATTATCGCGAAGATAATCAAACCCAAACTCATTATTGGTACCGTAGGTAATGTCTGATGCATACGCAACTCTTTTTTCTTCCGAACTCATGTCTGGTAGATTAATCCCAACACTCAAACCTAAGAAATTATATAATTTACTCATTTCAAGAGCATCACGCCTTGCAAGATAGTCATTTACTGTAACTACATGTACACCCATATCGGTAATAGCATTTAGGTAAGCACTCAAAGTACCAACTAAAGTCTTACCTTCACCAGTTTTCATCTCAGCTATTTTGCCATCGTTAAGAACAATACCACCAATTAGCTGCACATCAAAATGCCGCATACCAAGCACTCTAACACTCGCCTCACGGCAAACTGCAAAAGCCTCGGGTAAAATACCATCTAACGCCTCGCCACCTTTATAGCGAGCCTTAAATTCAAGTGTTTTTTGCTGTATCTCACTATCGCTAAGCTTAGATATTTGATTCTCAAGACTATTAATCTCATCAACTATGCGGTTATATGTTTTAAGCAACCTATCATTACGCGTACCAAATAATTTATACAGGGTTTTTTTAATCATCTTCGCTTCTTTTAACTTTTATAACTACTCAAAAACTTTGAGATATTCTTCCATTGCAGTCTCTTTATTCATACCTTTAATAGCATTCCATGACTGCCACTTTGCTCTTTCAATCATATGGATAACTGTAGGGCATGGCCCATCTACATTACCAACTGTGGCTTGTTTATAAAAAGCATATAGTTTTAACTTTTGAGTATTATTCGGACTAAAATCGATAGTTGCATCTCTAACTGCTGTAACCATTTGTTCAAAACGTTGCTGTAAATCTGACATAATTGACTTCCTTTTAAATAATAACGTTGCCTATACAAACTTATTTTTTAAGCTACACTTTGTTCTTTAACTGCTGATTTAAGAATATTACTAGTTCTAAACGATACAACTCGCCTAGCATCAATAGGATATTCTTCTTTGGTTTTTGGATTACGCCCAATGCGAGCTTTTTTATCACGTAGAATAAAATTACCAAACCCTGGTACTTTTACTGAATCTCCAGATTCTAAGCTTTTAATTATCACCTCAAAAAAATCTTCAACAAATTTAGCAGCTTCCATTTTTTTTAATGATGAAGAGTCTACTACTTTCTGAATTAGATCGCTCTTAGTTAATGTTGTCATTTTTGTCCTTTCACGAGCGCGTTTGCGCTTGAAAATTATTTTTTACTACGTTAGTTATATTGTTTATGCTTGCATCAATTTCATTGTCAGTCAAATTCTTATCAGCCTGAAATACAAAATTAATTGCTACACTTTTTGTTCCAACTGCAACATTAATACCATCATAGACATCAAATACATTTAATGTCTGTAAATACTGTATGTTACTACTATTTATAACTTCTAAAACACTACCAACAGCTACATTTATTGGGAATATAAAAGCAAGATCACGTTCTACTTTTTGAAATTTGCTTAGTTTTTTTAGTTCCAGTGTCTCAATATTAGCATTTATGGAATCAAGATCCAGCTCAAACATATAAGGCAATTCTGACAGCCCAAGTTCTTGTCCAAGCTTCGGATGTAATTGACCTATAATTCCAATTTCATTATTAGAGATACAAATTTTAGCACACCTGCCACTATGAAATACATGAGAATTATTACAAACCTCAAACCTTAAATCTTTATGATCCGACAGTAATACCTCTACTACATGTTTTATATCATAAAAATCAGCATTTTTTGATGCTACAGACCAGTTAGGACTAACAGTATCACCATAGAGTAATCCCGACAGTCTAAGTGGCTGCATATCAACATCTTCACCATGAAATACTCGAGACAATTCAAATAAGCGCACATGTCTATGTCCGCGATTAAGATTATTTTGTAAAGCCTTCACCAAATCAGCAATTAAAGAAGTATGCATTACATTAAGCCCCGCAAGTGGGTTTTGTAGTTTTACTGCTTCAATGCCTTTTTGCCCAAGTAATACTTCATATTTTTCTTCAATAAATGAATAAGCAACTATTTCGTTATAACCCATAGTAGCCAAGCGGCTTTTTAGTTTTGCAAATGTAAACCCTTGGCAATTATTTAAGCTATAACTAGCTATTGGCATAATAGCTTCAATATTATCATAGCCATAAACTCTAGCAATTTCTTCTACTATATCTTCAGCAATATTAATATCAAAACGGTAGCTAGGAACTACAACGCTTAAAACATCACCATCACTAGTAATCGTACAGCCTAGTTTTTCTAAAATTGAGTTTATAGTCTCCACACCCAAATTAGTACCAATTAGTTTATTGATTTTGGAGTATTCTACACTAACTGGAGCCCTTGATTTTAAATTTGCTACATGTGTAATCTCACCTAAATTACCACCACAATATTTAAGAATTAAATTAGCTGCATATGATAGTGCTTCATATTGTAATTTAGTATCTACACCACGTTCAAAACGATACGCGGAGTCTGAACTAACCCCATACTGTTTAGCTCTACCCGCAATTACTTTTGGTTCAAAAAACGCACTTTCTAAAATAATCGTGGTTGTATCATTGTTTACACCCGAATCAACCCCACCTATAACTCCAGCTAATGCTGCAGGATTATTATTGATATCACAAATCAATAGCGTATCATCTCTTAATTTAGCATCAGTTCCATCAAGTAGTTTTAACTCTTCACCCTTTTTAGCTAAGCGTACCTGTAACCCCATACCAACTTTATCACTATCAAAAGCATGAAGTGGTTGCCCAAGAGTCAGCATTACATAATTGGTAATATCAACAATTGGGGAGATAGATCGAATACCACTACAACTAAGTTTGGTGTAAATTTCTTCTGGTAAGTTGACTTTATTGTCCACATCCATGATATTAAATACCATATAGTTAGGACAATCACACGGGGCATCCATAACCACATTTACTTTAAAATCAGTTGTTGGTTTTGGCTTATTAATTTCTATTGGTTTTATTTTATAATCGGTTAGTGCAGATATTTCTCTAAGTAGACCGGCTAGAGACAAACAATCTCCACGGTTAGGAGTAATTTTAAACTCAACTACTTGGTCGATGATATTATTCTCATTAAAGGTTTCAATGCCTTCAATTTCAATACCTGCATTAGTTAGCTTTTCAAAAACATCATCCCAATTAGGAGTATTTTCAAAATAACTTTGAACCCAGTTTAAAGATAACCGCATTATACATCGCCTCTAAATTGGCTTAGAAAATCCAAATCGTTTTCAAACATTAGACGTAAATCATTTATACCATAACGAATCATAGTAAAGCGATCAATTCCCATACCAAAAGCAAAACCTGAATACTCATTTGGATCAATATTCATATAGCGTAGTACACTAGGATGAACCATTCCACAACCCATAACTTCTAGCCATTTTCCTGATTTTGATTTGATATCAACTTCCGCTGATGGTTCGGTAAAAGAGAAGAACGAAGCTCTAAAGCGTAACTCAAGATTCTCATCATCAAAGAATTTGCGCAGAAACTCAATTACCAGACCTTTTAGATTCGCAAAGCTAACCCCCTTCTCAATCCACAAACCTTCCATCTGATGAAACATTGGTGAATGGGTTGCATCCATGTCAACACGATAAACACGCCCTGGCACAATTACTTTTATGGGTGGTTTACGGTGTTCAGCATATCTCACTTGCATCGGAGAGGTATGGGTACGTAGCACATTGTTACTACTGGTATAAAAAGTATCTTGCATCGCTCGTGCTGGATGATTATCCGGTATATTTAATGCCTTAAAATTATAATAATCAGTCTCAATCTCAGGGCCATCAGCAATATCAAAGCCTAACTGCCCAAAAATATCCTGCATTCTATAAAGAGATAGAGATATTGGGTGCAAAGTTCCAAGATTATTACCTCGGGAAGGTAGAGTAACATCAATAGTTTCTGATGCAAGCTTACGCTGTTGTTCTTGTTTTAGAATATATTCACGCTGCTTTAAGATAAGATCTTCGGCATAGTTTTTTTGCTGATTAATCTTAGCACCAAATTCTTTACGAGATTCAATAGGCAGATCTTTCATGCCTTTCATTTGCGATGAGATATGACCTACAATCTTTGACTTCAATTGATCAAGGTCATGAATCTTATTCGTATTAGATAATTGATTTAGCAAATCTTGTAATCGCGTATCCATTTTATAGCTTCTAATAGTATAAAAAAGGAGGCTTACATGAGCCTCCAGATAAATTGTTAATGCTTTAAAAAAAGCACTAAAGTACTTCTTAAGCTAAATTAGCTTTAGCAATATCAACGAACTTAGCAAATGTCACTTTATCATGAGTTGCTAAATTTGACAGAACTTTTCTATCTACAGAAACACTAGCTCTAGACAAGCCATTAATAAAGCGGCTATACGTCATACCCAGCTCACGACAAGCTGCATTAATACGCACAATCCATAAGCTTCTGAACTGACGTTTTCTTTGACGTCTATCGCGATACGCATATTGACCAGCTTTCATTACTGCTTCTTTGGCAACACGGTATACATTACCACGACGACCACGATATCCTTTTGCAAGGGCTAATATTTTTTTGTGTCTTGCACGTGCAACAACACCACGTTTTACTCTAGTCATTATTCAATCTCCCTTATTTATGCGTATGGCATCATAGATTTTATACTAGCCACATCGCTTGGATTGACCATAACTGTTCCACGTAGCTGTCTTTTATTTTTGGTTGTTTTTTTAGTCAAAATATGACGTTTGAAAGCCTGAGAACGTTTAATTCCACCGTTACCCAGAAACTTAAAGCGCTTCTTAGCACTTGATTTAGTTTTCATTTTAGGCATAAAAGCCCCTTTTTATACTTGTTTTCATTCGGATTTAGGTGATTGAATTTTATCAATACTTTAGGAACCCAGCATCCACCATTTAAGGGATAAATTATAGCATAAAGACTTATTAAAATCAAATCTTTAAACAATAATTATATGTAACATTTGTTTTGACACAGTGGAGCACTATGACTAGATCACAAAAATCATTGTCATGTATTACTTGTAGCATGATTTAGTGCATTTTTTGCGTACATTACGCAAAAAACATTCTAAACGGTAATATAAAATGCCTTTGATGATAAAAATTTCAACCTACAATTCATACAGGTTCAAAAAGAAAGGAATAAGCTTTGAAAATAAAGAGATTACAAAATCATAATAATTCACCTCATAAGCAAGGCGGGTTTAATATACTAGAGTCAATGGCAGCACTTGCTCTACTAAGTTTGTTTACAATTAATTTCTTTCATTATAAAGTCATAAATAATCAAAAGAAAGATGCTAAGGTATTAGCTAACCAGACTTCCAATTATGCTGTTACATTTGCCAGATATATGAACAGTAATCAAGAATCATTGATATCTAAAGCTGCAAATAGTCCAGTTGTTTTATCTCCGGGCTCAATTAGTGCTAATTGGCCAGAAGATTTAGATAAACAAAACCTATTTCATCAAACACCATGTTTAGTAGTCGTAACCAACCATACTACTAAACATCTAGAGGCAAAGATGTATTATGTTGGTGGCAATACTGATACATCACCAAGAAACCTCCAAATAGTACGGGATGGATCAATATTTCTAGGCAGTAAAGGTGGAATATTAATTAATGGTGAAATAGCTGGGAATTCAGGATGGAACATAAAACATAACTCGCCATTTTTGTCAAGTGCCTCACTGTGTGGTGGAATACCTAGTAATAATAGCCTTGCTGTAGATTTAGATTTATTTATGGATTGGAATCAAGGTTTACAACCAATAAATTCATTATTACGGGGGTTGGATAAAACTCCTGGAATACAGTCGCTTCCAGGGCACTTAAGAAACTCAAATACCTCAAAGTCAAATTTATACTTTAATCAAAATCATGGTATTATTTTAGATAATACTCAAGATAAAATCGCAAAATTATCAGTATTATATAATGGGCAAGGAACTGAAGCTGCGACTATAGGAACAGGAACTACAATTACCACAATTAGAGGGGATACATTGAAACCAAATCTACAACTTCAAGCAGGACAATGCTGTACAGCACAAGAACTAGGAAAATTGGTATTAGACCTGGGGTTAAACAATTCAGATAACACATACCTTGCTAAAAGCACTTTGGTATGTACTCAGAATGATATGTTATGTGGCAGTGGAAAATATTGCTATTTACCATCAATTACTAATAATATTATCTTTCAAAATACAACTCAAGGTATTCAAGACGCCAATGGTAATTTTTATTGCCCACCTGAAGTACCATTTGCAAAAGCTTATTCTTTAAGCATCCCTAGTGGACAAGCCTACGTATTTATGAGCAATAGGAGTAGCACTGTTCCTGATTATATTAATGTAATATATGAAAATACTAATGGCTCTAACTCTAATTGGACACCTTGGAATTATTTTGGAGATGGTGAGTATTTCATGACTGATTTTAATAATGCCCGTGACCGTGCGGGGCTATTGAAAGTTGATCTTGCAACTATTAAGGGTTCTGCTGTAGGAACTACAACTACACCACCAGGATCTGCAATTCCTATAACTGGAACTATTGGACAATATTCAGTTGTTAGGGGGTTTTCAGTACAAACAGCTACAGCTAATTGTAATAATATTTGTGCTGCTATATCTAATATTGCTGGGTTTACTTGGGAAAAGCTAGGTACTCGACGAGCACTTAGAAATGCTAAACCAGATTTTAGCATACTCAATCAAAACTTAGGCTGCGGCTGTGAAAGAACTGACTTCACTGGTGCCAATCAAGATAATTACGCTGGAGTTGCCGCAGTAATTGGGGATTTTACTGCAAAAATCACCTCAGTAACTTGCACAAATACAGCAACATATACAAGTGCAAGTTAAAAACAAATTTTATAATTTTAGCATAGTTTTTATACCTCTAATGTCAAGAGATTGCTTGAGTTAGGCGTTAAGATTATGTTTGATTTTAGTCCCTCGAAGTTTTTTTCTGCCTTTTGGCATAAATAATCTAGACGATTTTTATTAACTAAATTATGCGTACCTATAGAAAAATCTAAAATTTCTTGTGAGCGCAATAATAACTCATTATAGATATTGGGGCTATTATATTTTATTACTGGCTGTGATTCTAAAACTTGCATTAATCCATCCATTTTTGGGGTGTTACTACTTAGAGCAATAAATTTTGTACCCAGACATGCTGCTGCAATAGTGTGGTGAAATCTTCCAGAAACCAAAAAGCTAGCCTCATCTATTGTTCTTAACCAGTCATCTAAAGACTTAGCTTCATAAACTTCCCAATCCACACAGAAATGCTTTTGCATATACTCTATAAACTCTCTATCGTCTTTAGCGGGATAAGATTTAGCACCATACAAAAACTTTATTTGAAACCCTTGATACTGCATCATTTGTAAGTACTTGTTGAGACCTGATAAACCTATTAAAAAATCAGCAATCTTACCTTTTTCTTTTGAAAGAATATCAAGCTGCAACCATGATGCAGATCCAGCAATTAAAAGTTCTTTTGATTGTTTGATATTACTCGTAACATAATGATTTTTTATATAAAGAGGCATGCAATCAAAAGCTTCCGTCAAATTTATATCTAGTTTTTTCATAGTATTAAAACTAACTGGCTCTCTAATTGCCGCATAATCAATAACACTATAAACTAGTTTATATATCGCAGATTCTTTGCTATCACATATATTTGTAGTGTGTTCTGGATATGCTGAATGATTCAGGATTTGTACATTTTTACCAAACTCTATTTTGGCAACATATGCTAAATATAGTAAATTAAGCGGTGCTTGATTAAGACCATGAAGTGTTCCTTCTCCATTAATGACTAAAATGTCATTACCCATCACCAGATTTATAATTTTGGGGTTAGCTTGTATAAACTTAGATATATTAGACTTATCTAAAAATCCTGCTTTGGTATTTGGAGCGAAATTTATCTCATATGTTTTAGTTATAGGTACGTTAGTTACAAAATGCTTATATTGTCTTACCCCATCAATCAAGGAAGCACTTGTAGCAGTACATCCATAGTGGTACCAATTGCTTGTATCATTTAATAAAAGAACTCTCATTTATAACTCTAGACAATTTTAACAATTTCAATCCTCGCTGGGTTTTGGTTTAAATAAACTGATAAAAAACAGAAGGAAAATTAAACATAATGCGATTATATATTTGTAACTTCTTTCACTTACTATAAGTAAACTATTTGCCCACAATGGAGTTAGCCCAGCACCTAAAATATAAGCAAGATTATAACAAATAGAGACACCAGAATAACGAACATTTACAGGAAACATGTTAGCTAACAGACCTAGAAAAACACCATTTACCCCAGCTATTAATATACTTGTAGCTAAAATCACCCCATAAATATGAAGCAAGTTTTGTCGTTCTTGATTCATATTTTTGCCACAGATTATAATAATAGTAAAAAGAACAATCAGTCCAATAATTGATATATGAACTATTTTCAAAGGATAAATTGATTTTGTTAAAAGCGCAAAACATAGTGAACAAATTGCCATTGTAACTGCACCTATTGAGCTCATATTTGTGGCAACAGATAAACTAAATGAATAATGTGTTACTAATAAACTTGGTAAAAAAATGTAGAATACGGATGTAATCAATGAGACAACCATACAAAGTAAGACACCACCAGTAATTTCAGGGCTGAATTTTCTAATCAATATTTTGAAAGGATTTGCAATTATTTGCTTATTAACTTGCAGTTTTATAAACTCCTCACTTTCTGTCAAAAATGTTCGTATATAGAACCCTATAATAGCGAGTAAGCCACCACTAATAAAAGAAATCCGCCACCCTATATTATACATAAAAGAGCTAGAAGTATACTGAGTAAGTAAACTAATCATTTGGCTACCAATACTAATACCGATATTAGCTCCACAGGTTAGTAGTGCACAGTAAAAAAAATAATTTTCTTGCTTAAACTTCTCAACGATGTAAGTAACAGACCCAGGAGCTTCTCCACCCATTGAGCAACCTTGTAATACACGCATTGTTATTAGAGTTATAGGTGCTGCATAGCCAATATCCTTATAAGTCGGCATCAACCCAATTATTAAAGAAGGAAACGCCATTAATAGAAGAGTAAAACTAAAAACTATTTTTCTACCATAACGATCGCCTATACTCCCAAAAATCACTCCGCCAATTTGTCTAAAAAAATATGTTATTATAATAGTTAGATAGGTGTATGTTAATGCCAATGTTAATGGTTGCCTCGGGAAAAAAAGATTGGCGACAATTGGAGCTAGAAATATAAAAACTATAAAATCTATATACTCTAATGTGTTACCAATAACAGCAGAAATTATTAATTTTATTTTTGTATTTTTATTCATTGTGTTTAAATATCTTTATATGCGTTATCTGCAAAACAACTAAAGCTAATAACACCAAGAACTACAGCATCTGTAGCACTCAAGCTCTGGATTAAATATGGTTTTTTAGCAATATCATTCCATGAGGTTTTAAAAATAGTACCACAATTCTTCAGTTTAAGAATAATTTCCTGATTTGCTCCATTATTTTTTGTTTCACTCACTAATATTAAAGGTTCATTTACTTGAGGTGTATTATCTATCCTATAAAGCTCCAAAAGTATACTCCAATTGTTAAATATAATGTTATACTGCTGCATTCCATAAGCGATACCAATTAAATAAGAATCAATTGGACTAATAAACTGAAATAATAATTTATCAGCAAAAACATCCTTTATGTATACAGACAGAATGTATCCCTTATTTCTAAACCTTAGACTTAGAATATAATCTTTTTGTTTTGTACAATAATAAATATTATCAACTTGAAATATATATTGCCTAGCTATAAAATGATAGTATAGATAATGAATACAACCTATAAAGCCTAAAACTTTCGAAATTATGAAGCAACCGCCTTGGGGTTTGTGATTAAAAGCTTTTCTTAACATGAGCGACTACTCCTATTAACTTATCATCAGAGCTCAAATTAATAGATGAAAACAAAGTATTTAGTGGCCTTAATATCTTAGATTTTCCATCAATAAGAAGCTGTCTTAAGATTATATCCTCTGAACTGGCAACATAAGCAACTACAAAGCTCCTATTTTGTGGTACTAGAGTTGTGTCAATAAATATTACTGATTTATCATCAAAATATGGCCACATTGCGTCACCTTCGATTCGCAGAGCAAATAAAGAATTAGAGTCTTTTTTATTATCACATTCAAAATATATCCAATCATTTCTAAGATTGTCTTTGCCTAGATCTTCAGGTTTCATATCAATATTGGCTAACTGTTTCCATTCCAAAATTGGTACACGTATAATGTTTAATTCTTGGTGTTTATTAAATGTAATTGGTGCATGCCCTAGTAATTGGTCGATTGAAACATTGAAGTAGTCTGCAATAAGTGTCAATGTAGATGTTCTGGGGTCAATAATTTTACCTGATTTAATTCTATTTATTGTTGCTCTAGGAAGGTTTACTGCCCTAGCTAATTCAGCTTCTGAGATATTAAACTGTTCAATAAGCTCAACCAATATTGAACTTAAGCTAGAATTATTTGTATATATTGTACTCATAAAAATCAAAACCTTTACTTAATGGTTTATACAATCAAATATGCATTTCATACTAATTTTTATTTTTTTCAAAAACCGCATATCTGTAGATTATTTCAAAAATTGATGTCTCAGAAATATTTTGAGTTGTATCATTTGATTTTGAAGTTTTTAATATTTTAACAACAATATTTGAAGGAACAGTTAAACACAAGTTAACTATAAGATAGATTAAAACACTACTAAAAATAGTTTTAAATATATTTGATAAGGTATAAATATTATACAATGAACTATAATATACTGTAATTATAAATACCAGCTCTCCAACAACTGACACACCATTACCCCTTAAAGTGAAATACTTTTTATCTAATAAGTGCCTAAATTTTGGAGTTATATAATGATTAGTTAAACTTGAGCAAATAATTGCTAATAAATTTGCAATAATTACTTTGGGTAAATGATGAATTAATTCTAGCAAAAAATCTTCTTTAATAATACTAATTTTAATAAACTGGATTTTAAAAAATGCAGTAAAAATTAAAGTGACTATTACTATAATCAACAAAATCAAATAAGTCAATGAAAGTAATTTTTTATAATAAGTATAACCATACACCTCAGATGTTATATTTCCGATAAAGAATAAAATTGGTAATAATATACTTGATACACTTACTATAAAATGATCAATTGTAGTAATTTTGTAAGTACCAACAATACTCCCACCCCATAACAACATATAGATTATTGCTATTAGAAGTCTATAGTTGTTTTTAATTGACACCATATAAATTCCGTTATCTTATTGTTTGTATTGTGATACTACATAATTCTACCACAAAATATGATCCACCAGTGTAAATTATATGCAACATTATTTGACACACTGTATCTAATAAGTTACAATTGTCATATAAATGCAACAAATCCCTTGATATATCTTACTCTATTGGGATTGAGCTGTTATAAATACCATTAGTCGCATTCAAATTTAACCCATTAAGGAGACGCATTAAATGAACAAACTTAAAATTTCACACTGTAAATTGGACTCAAAGGCTAATATTATTGATTTTGATGGCAACTTTAGCAAAACCTTTAAACCTGAAGAACATATCAAACGATCTTTCAAATCTGTTTTTAATATATCACATACTTTTCTATATGCAATGAAAACTGGTGATAAAAAATCATTTATTATGTTTTATAATACTAAAATCAATCAGTCTGACAGGCCCAATGCTCTACTAATGATGTATGTAGTAATTGATAAAAGCACTGACGATTATATAGTTATCTTCACTAACTGGCTAAACTGGTTACATAATATTAGTAGCTCATTAGAGAATAGCTATTTATCTATGAGTAAATTTAACGATAGTCTCAAACAAAATGATTTTAATAATATTTCAGATGCAGCGTGTTATAAAGCACTATACCCGCTACTAACATACATACCTAATAAATTAAGCAATGGGGTAAGTCAAATTTCTTTATATGAAGTTATGCGAGTATTTATGCAATTACGTGATATGCATTATTCCCGAGATTACTCAAGAAATATCAGTAGCCGAATTCGAACCAGCCTCAAAAAGGATTATGGACATGCACATAGCTATGCAATTGATATTATCAAAGATCAATCTCTTGTAAATATTAATTTTGATGGTGAAATTATGATTCCAAACACAATATTATCTAATAATATTATAAACCCTATTAATCATGATAATTTCTTAGTGTATATAATTAACACTCTCAAATAAGTCATCCGCCAATGTGAGCTGCAAACAATAATGTAATAATTTGAGCTATAACACAATTAACCATTAAACCGGAGTTTAAATTACTTGATACACTCGTTACAAAACCCCATAATTTCTATTGGTGTTTTAATCTGAAACCCCTGCTTTTCACTAGATGATTTTAGTGCTTCAAATACCTCATTAGAACTAAACTCAATTTTTTTGCCGCATTTTACACATACTAATAACTGGCATTTATGCTCTGCTAAATGTGTACACGCAACATACGTATTATTAAATGAAATTTTATGAATCACTTCCATATTAGTTAAGTATTCCAAAGATCGATGTATTGTCATACGATTAGCTTTAGCATTACTCAGTTTTAAATTATCTAAAATTTGATGTGCAGCAAGTGCACCTTTATGTTCACATATTATTTTAAGCACCAAATACTGTTGTTCAGTTAAAGATATTGACTTTTCAATGCAATAATTTAGTATAACTTGAAATATATTATGCATAATAACTTTTCTAAAAAATTTTTCATAACGCTATTATAAAACTTATTAGGATAATAATATGTACTTTTTGAAGTTTTACTCACAACAACAGCATCAGTTTATGTTACAATGTAACACTTATGCATTTTTTAGAAAGATTTATTATGTTAAAAAAAGGTTTAGCGTGTGCTTTAGGGCTTATGTGTATTGGGTTTTCAAATGCTTCTCCTATAAAGATTGTTGCTGCTGAGAATTTTTATGGTGAATTAGCAACTGAAATCGGTGGCAAAAACGTTAAAGTACAAAGCATCATTACAAACCCTGACGCTGATCCACATTTATTTACAACATCTCCATCAGTAAGTAAAGCTTTATCTTCAGCTCAAATTATAATTTACAACGGTGCTGATTATGATCCGTGGATGGAGCAATTATTAAAATCAATAAATAATAAAAATGTGGTTATAATTAATGTATCTGATCTTATGGGAATTAAATCTGGAGCTAATCCACATATTTGGTATAAATTAGACACATTTCCAACATTAGCTAGAGAACTTGCCAAGCAAATTAAATCAATAAATCCAAAAGCACGAGTTGATTTGAACTTAAAAAACTTTTTAAAAGATAACCAACTAGTAGCTGCCAAAGCAGATAATATCAAAGATAAATATAATGGCGTATCAGTAACTGCTACCGAACCAGTGTTTGGATATATGGCTAGTGATATGGGACTATCTATGCAAGGAGTGGATTTTCAATGGAAAATTATGAATGATACTGAACCAAGCCCTCAAATGCTAGCATCGTATGAAGAACTTCTGAAAGATCATAAAGTAAGCGTTATTTTCTATAACAAGCAAGTAACTAATTCAACTACTAAAAACATCCTAAAATTAGCAAAAGATAATAAGATTCAAGTAGTAGGTGTAACTGAAACCATGCCTAAAAACACAAAAATCAACCAATGGTTATCAGATGAAATTAATGATACAAACAATGCTTTAAAAGCTAAATAAAAATTTAGTACACTACAATACCTAAAAGCTCTATCCATTCATAGCGGGTTAAAATCCCGCTATGAAACCCAAAATCTCTACTTCATAAAACCACCTAAAGAAGAACATGATACAATATGGGGTATTTAAATTTTTAGAGAGGTAGGTTGCAATGGACCACCAGTTTTATACTTCAATTGATGATATTATCCAATCAATTACTGATGATAAATTATTAAAATCCGAACGCATTATCAAGACACCACAATCACCAAGCTTAACTCTATCTAATGGCAAAGAAATGCTTAATTTCTGTGCCAATAATTATCTAGGACTTGCTGATGATCAAGAATTAATCAATACCGCAAAAACAGCATTAGATGAGTTTGGCTACGGAGCAGCATCAGTTCGTTTTATCTGTGGCACCCAGACTATTCATAAAGAATTAGAAAAATCGATAAGTGATTTCTTAGGTTATGAAGACACTATTCTTTATAGCTCATGTTTTGATGCTAATGGCGGCTTATTTGAAACTCTACTTAGTGATGAAGATGCAATTATTTCTGATGAATTAAATCACGCTTCAATAATTGATGGAATTCGCTTATGTAAAGCCAAGCGTTTTCGCTATAAAAACAACAATATGGAAGATCTTGAAGCACAATTAATTGCTGCTGATGCTGCAGGGGCAAGATTTAAAATGATTGCGACTGACGGAGTCTTTTCTATGGATGGAATTATAGCTAATCTAAGAGGAATATGTGATTTAGCCGATAAATATAATGCTATTGTTATGGTGGATGATTCACACGCAACAGGTTTTGTTGGTACTAACGGTCGTGGTACTCCTGAGTTTTGTGGTGTTGAAGGTCGTATTGATATTATGACAAGCACTCTAGGTAAAGCTCTTGGTGGCGCTTCAGGTGGCTATATTAGTAGTCGCTCTAATGTCGTTAAACTACTGCGTAATAAATCACGCCCATACTTATTCTCAAATTCCCTAGCACCAGTAATCACAGCAACTACAATTAAAGTATTACACAAAGTTAAACAATCAAATGCACTTCGTGAGCAATTAGACCAAAACAAAAAACAATTTCGAGAGGGCCTAAGTAACGCAGGTTTTGATTTAATCCCTGGGGAACACCCGATTATCCCAGTTATGTTATATGAAGAAAAAACTGCCGTTACTTTTGCAGAAAAACTACTTGACTATCAAATATATGTAATTCCATTTTCATTCCCAGTAGTACCTAAAGGTCTGGCACGTATTAGAACCCAAATATCTGCAAAACACACACCTGAACAAATAGACAAGGCAATTAAGGCCTTTACTGCAGTTGGTAAACAACTAGGAGTTATAAAATAACTTTTAATTCACTTAAGGAAAATTAATAATGACAATGATGAAGGCTTTGATAAAAATCAAACGTGAACCTGGAATTTGGATGGGTGAAGTTCAAAAACCATCTATTTTAGATAATGAAGTTTTAATTAAAATCAAAAAAACTGCTATTTGTGGGACAGATTTGCATATTTATAAATGGGACGATTGGGCACAAAAAACCATACCAACCCCGATGCATGTAGGTCATGAATTTGTTGGTGAAATTGTCCAAATTGGTAGCAATGTAACACAAAATCTTAAAATTGGAGATCGCGTATCTGGTGAAGGACATATTGTGTGTGGAAGGTGCCGCAACTGCCGTGCTGGAACGTTTCATTTATGCCCAAACACCATTGGCGTCGGTGTTAATAGGCCTGGTGCTTTTGCAGAGTTTTTAGCAATTCCTGCATTTAATGTATTTAAACTGCCAGACTATATCACTGATGATGTAGCTAGTATACTTGACCCTTTTGGGAATGCTGTTCATACAGCACTATCATTTAATTTAATTGGTGAAGATGTTTTAATTACTGGAGCTGGCCCAATAGGTGCAATGGCAGCTGCACTTTGCAAAAAAGTTGGAGCAAAAAATGTTATTATCACTGATATTAATGATTACCGCTTAGATCTTGCAAAAAAATTAGGTGCTGATGCTACAGTTAATGTCAGTGATTGTAAAACCGCATTAGAAGTAAATGCAAAAATAAGATTTGTTATGAATAACCTTGGCATGGAAGAAGGTTTTGATGTTGGACTTGAAATGTCTGGAGTTGAATCTGCAATTCACTCAATGGTTGATTTGATGATTAATGGTGGCAAAATATCCATGCTTGGCATTAGTGGTAAAAACGATGCTATTGATTGGGATAAATTAGTATTTAAAGGTCTAATGCTCAAGGGTATATATGGGCGCGAGATGTTTGAAACTTGGTACAAAATGCTCAGGGATAATGATTGC